>NZ_JAUBTB010000133.1:0-13777 GCF_036704965.1 Microcoleus sp. F10-B2
TCAGCCTAAAAGTGTTTGGCTTCCAAGTTTTCACAACTGATAAAGAAATCCGACCCACATCTGCGGAATGTGGGATAAATCTAACAAACCAGCCGCTTCAATAACAGTCACGAGTGTTTTGAAAGAGCCGGCATTAGTGGCAGTCTCGACAATATCAGCCATGATGTTTTTGGGGAGTGCAAATAGCAGAAAATAAATCTGGGGCGGCGATCATTTTAGCAATTTACAAATAGCAGAAAATGAATCTGAGGGCTGATGATTATTTTATTCATTATAAGTTATTTGGGTGCCCGCGCCTGATGGGCCCGCGCGATCGACCTTTTTGACTTATCCTGGGCTGGCATCCTCCTCCTTGCCGAAAAACTGCTTTAAAATCTCTCCGGGAGCTCTGTCCCAGGTGTCGATATGTTCGTAAATTAAGCCGTCTTCATCCAGTTTATAAGTAGAGTAGCCGTTAAAAAAAATCCGGGCTTTCCAGGGAACCCGCAGTGTCCCGCGAACAGTCCAATTTGCCACAATAGTATCAGGGGCTGTCTGACCTACGTCGTGCAGGTCGAAGTAAATCTCGCTAAAGAATAGCTGCCCGTGAAATCGCAGAGTCCAAAAGATAATGCGATAGTTGATTTTTCCTTTAAATTTGTTAACAGGGTCTTGAAAATAAACATCTTTTGTGTAGATGTCGTAGGAGATATCTTTTTCAAAAAGCGTCGGGAGTTCCGCTTTTAGGGTGTCTACTGCTTGTTCTACCTGCATTTGATATTCGAGCGCGCTCACGCTACCACCTTGTGACAGTATTAATTTATAACTTTAAATGAATAATCTCGATCGCTGGAGTATCGCAGATTTGATACTTCATCCAGCTCTGATTTTAACTCTAGCGATATTTATCCGCGCCGGCTTTTCTGCTGACCCGGACTTGCGACATCGACACCTTGGCACCGATTTGACAGAACACCCCCACTCCTCTGACATTCTCGCAGAAATCAACAGCGGCAAGCTGTTGATGGTAGATAGCCGTCGCCGGAACGGTCTAATTTTGATTAAACGCTTCCACGCGGAGTTTGCCGGGCCAGGGGCTGCCGTTGGGGGTGCTTTTGATGTTAACTCTCAGCAGGCGATTCCCGTGGGCGATTTTTGTTTGGTTTGCCCTCAATCTCCCGAAGAAAGACAGAAAGCTTTTGGAATTCGGCGGCATTGGGTGCGGTTAATGGAACAGTTAACGGCAAAGCCGGCAGCTTTGGAACGCGCACAAATGATTTTAACTCAGTTTGAACAATATTTGGATTGGGAAACGGTGGCACAAATTCCCGATGAAGCTTTGGCACTTTTAGTAGGCGTATTTCCCGCAACCATTCGCGCGGCGCGACAAGAAAACGATCGAGGATAAAATATTTTATTTATTTCCTAATTCTAGCCTGTGGCTGCAAACTATCGAATCAGATGCCAAATTAAGGACACCCTAACTCTTCTATCATCCGCTGACAATGCTGTGTTATACTAACCGACAAAGCATCAATATCGAGCGGAGTATTCCCTACAGGAAGCTTGGTGGCAAAAGTGCGACAGAGGTGCAATCTATCCCATACAGAACGTTTTTGCCCTGCTCGCCCACTGCCAGGGTCATGTATCCCGAATCCCGATATTTCTCTATTCCAAACAGGGCTGAAGTGACGGATCAACACTGCTTCTCCCCATGAAACTAAATCGATTTCCATCGGCGCGACTTTGAAGGCAAAATCCTCAATTTTTAGATTGTCTACAGCTTCGATAGATTTTCTATGCTCTGACAAGCGTCCGTAAAGAGTGTTGCCAATAGTTGTACGCCCCGTCCGACGACCGCCCGGAGCTGCTTTACCTGCATATATTGGCAGACAGCACTTACTCAAATTTGCCTGTTTAATAAGGTTATACATTGAGAAGTCGCCCTGGTAGTACAGCAAATATGCTCCGCAATATTGGATCAAATCCTCCCTGACACGATCCAGTTCCTGAAGATTATAACAATTTTGCCTGCCACAGAAAGCGATTAAGTTTTCTTGTAAATCTGGCGGGACTCTAAATACTTCGAGCATGGAGTAAATTCTCAAATCTAAAATCTCAAATTCATTGACTACACTCTCGCTGTTCTAACTGTCTCCAGCCGCGATCTAATGCTAGAGGCAATAACTTCTGCCAAAGTGACTGGTACAGCATTCCCCAACTGCTTCATAGTTTCTGTCCAACTGTGAGGAAAGAAGTATTCGTCAGGGAAAGTTTGCAGTCTAGCAGCTTCGCGAAGCGTAAAGTAACGCACCTGTCCCGTGGGATCAACTAACATATTTTCTCCTCCAGGAACCCCGTGAACTCCTGCTTTTAAAGTTTTAGCTGGTTCATCTAACAAGCTGCCCGTATGGCCTGGATACTTTCTGGCTCCTGGTATAAAAATGTGATTTAGTACGGAGTTTTGGCTTTCTTTATTGCCTTGTTGTGGTAAGTCCGAAATGGCATCCCGCACAGTGCGCCAAGGCTGTTTTGGAGGTGGAAACAAGTTGAACTGAAGATTGAATATGCGCGAGGAAAGCTTGCTAGGTATGTCTGGACGAGCGCTTTTAGAGATTTGATTGCGCTCCCAATAATTGCCAGTCACCCATTGCTCCCAATGCAAGGCTTCCTGAGAACAAGTCGGTTCAGGAAAAGACCACTCTAATCCTAAATCCGATCGAAAACCTACAATAAAAACCCTTTCGCGCTTTTGGGGAATGCTGTAGTCTGCCGCGTTGAGTAAGCGAAACACTACACGGTATGATAGTCCGTCACCGCGACCGGCGGTATGATGCTGTTCTAACCGGGACAGGTGATGGGGCCAGTCCTCATCCAGTCTTTGTACAACTTCTGGATAAGTGAGTTGTAGGACAATATACTCAAAATATTTAGTGAAGGAGGAACGCAATAAACCTTTAACATTTTCGATAACAAATGCCTTGGGTTTGAGTTCTCGCACGGCCCGAAAAAAGTGGGGAAACATATTTCGATCGTCCTCACTCCCGCAGTGTTTTCCTCCTACAGAAAAAGGCTGACACGGCGGCCCTCCAGTTAGGAGGTCTACCCCCTCTTTGAGTTCTAGGGATGTAAAATCGAATTTAGCGATATCTGTCTCAAAAACAGACCAGTTTGAAATCGCTTTTACACCCCGCCGCTGATTTTCTCGAATTGTCTCGCAGGCATTTTTGTCCAGCTCGATAACTGCTTTGTGACAAAAGCCTGCTTTTGATACGCCTATTGCTAAGCCTCCTGCTCCGCTGAATAGTTCTACAGAGTTCATTATTAGCATTGTATTGAGCAACGGTGGATATTAATTTTAATCTAAAATCGCTGCGATTCGATCGACTGTGCGCTGATTTTCCTCGGGACTGCCCACCGTAATTCGCAAACCTCCCCCAGTATGCCGAATTAAAGTACCTCGATCTTTTAGCTGCTGCATGATGTGTTTGTGTTCAGTTTCTGCTAAATTACGATCGCCAGCTTTCACCCGCAGGTAAACGAAGTTAGCTGCACTCGACCAAACTTGCAAATTTTGATGCAGAGTTAGCGCTGCAATTAATTTGGCTCTTTCTGATAGAGTTTCGGGAATGGTTGCTAGCAATAACTGCCGCTGCGCTAGGGCTAACTCTGCTGCGGTTTGCGAGAAACTGGGAAGGTTGTAGGGGAGGCGGATTTTTTCTAAGGCGGCTGCGAGTTCGGGATGGGCGATCGCATATCCGACTCTCATTGATGCCAACCGAAAAGCTTTGGAAAATGTGCGTAAAATTATCCAATTCGGATGCTGTTGTAACTTTCCAGCTAACGTATTTTGGCTGAATTCAAAATAAGCTTCGTCAATTACTACTAATATCTGTTCCGGCAAACTTGACAACCATTCTATTTCATCACTTGTTAAAGCATTGGCTGTGGGAGAATTGGGATGAACGACAAAGACGGCGCGCACGGGGGGATTTTGATTTTGGTCGTTAGCGCAGCCCGCCCCTACGGGGGCTGCGCCAACGGAGAGGATCGCCCTTTTAGCCGCCTCGATATCGATTTCAAAATTCTCCTCTTTCCGCTGAACACTCACAACGGGAATGCCGAGGGTTTGGGCGATTATTCCATACATCGAAAAGGTGGGATTCGCTACCAAAATAGAGCCTGTACCGCCTAAACAAGTAGCTATTAAGATGGATCTAATTAGTTCGTCGGAACCGTTGCCCACAGAAATATTGTCGCCTGTAATGGCTGTTTTTGGCAGTGTAATCCCCCCTAGCGGGGGGATTGTGATTGATTCATTGACGTATTGGGCGATCGCCTCTTTGAGTGCTGCGTGGCCTCCGTCGGGATAGCGATTTGTCTCAATTAATTGCTGGTAACTCCAAGCTAGCTTTTTTTTTAATTCCTCTGGTAAGTCGTAGGGGCATTCGTTGGTATCGAGGCGATCGATCGCACTTTCCGAGTGCGCTGGTTCTCCTGACGCGCCGCCCGGATGGGGAGTGTATGCGGTAAGTTCGGCTAAATCTTTTCGGATAAAGGGAAGCATGGTATAATTTACGACTTTTTATTTTAGATAATCTGCTGACAAGCATCTGAACTTAGCATAGAGCTTGTTCTATCTCGAAAGCAAGAGGAGAGGGGGGATGTAGTTTCTGTCGATCGATTGATGCGTCGGCTCCGGCAAATTGATTACTTTGATAAAGTAACTGCTGATATTTGGAGACCGAGTATGAAAGTCAAGCTTTCCGATATATCTAAAAATACCGCTGCTACCCTGATAGCTTGGAGTTTGGCTGTTCTCCCTTCAGCTATGCCTGCCTCAGCTCAAACGGAGTCAGCTCCGGCCCAGAACAATACTGATTCTAATGGAGTTGTTCTAGACAGAACTCCATTTCAAGAAAGCAAAAAAGACAACAATCATTGGGGTGCTTTGGGTTTGTTGGGCATCCTCGGTTTAGCGAATCTGTTTCGCAAGGATGAACCCAAACGCTACCGCGATCCGATGGGAGAATAATTTTTAAAATGACGATCCTCTTCGTTGGCGTAGCCCCCGTAGGGGCGGGTTCCGCTAACGCACAAGCCAAAAACCAAATCAACCGTCGTGGATTCAGAAACCGGGTTTTTTACCGAAAGATTGGATTATTGCCTTTAATCCGAGCAAAAAAACCGGTTTCTTTGATATTGATGGCCATTTTTGCCACAAAGTTTATTCAATCGCGCCACAAAGCAATGCCGCCCAACAAACCGCTCACATTGGGTACTATTTTAACCTGCGGCGGTAAATCAACAACAATCTTCTTAGTATTGCCGCCGCCGATGTAAATGCGATCGCAGTTAAAGAGATTTTGTAGAGAGGCGAGTGCTTTTTCCAGGCGGCGATTCCATCTTTTGGAACCCACTGTATCTAATGCCAAACGACCTAATTGCTGTTCGTAAGTTTCCCCTTTGCGAAACGGGTGATGTCCCAATTCTAGATTTGGCACCAAGATACCATCAACAAATAAGGCAGAACCGAAACCTGTGCCAAGGGTAATTACTAATTCTACACCTGTTCCAGCAATAGCTCCCAATCCTTGAATATCGGCATCGTTAGCCACTCGCACAGGTTTTCCCAAGCGATCTTTGAGAGTAGTTTGCAGGTCAAAATCTATCCAAGAAGGATCTAAATTTACTGCGGTTTTGATGATGCCACCAGAGACGACGCCGGGAAAACCGACGGATACTCGGTCAAATTCCCCTTGTCCGCTGGCTAAAGAGGCGATCGCCTCTAGTACGGGTTCCGGTTTCGGCGGTTGAGGCGTTTCTAAACGGCTGCGTTCTGTTTGCGGTTGGCCTTCATCGTCCAAAACCATAACTTTGATGCCGCTTCCGCCAATGTCAACGGCTAAGGTGCGAGTCGATCGATCTTGTTCAGTCATTTGATTTTTGAGACTTGCAAGTTGGTCAAATTTTAATGTTTGAATTGGCAAAACTTTTGAATCGCTTCCCAAATTTCCGCTAGGACATTTCCCAAAGAATGATCGTCTTCTAATTCGATTAATTGCACCCAGGGACGGTTAGCGGCAAAATTTCTGCTAGCTTGAATCGGTATTATTGTATCATGCTTGCCGTGAAGAATTAACGTAGGCACTGAACGCATTAATTTTTGTTCAGGGTATTGAGCCATATCTGCCAAAAACTGATAATTCAGCGGCAGATAACGCTGTTCGCCGTAGTGGTAAACGGGCAAATATTTCTCAGACTGCCACTTTTCTAACTGTTGCTGTCCCAACAGTGGCAGCCAGTGGGAGATAAATTCAAAAGCCGGTGCTAACAAAACTATTTGGTTTACTGACAATTGTCGCTGGGCCAACCAAGCCGCTGTCAGTCCCCCAAAACTAGACCCAATTATGGTGACTCCCCCTAGATTTTTTACATTTTCTGTGGGAGATTGGGAGGATTCGGTGGGCAAAAATTCTGTTTCTATTTGGTTTAATTGGCGGGTGAGAGTGAGACCCGAAAAATCGTTTTGATTGAGATCGGGAGTTTTTAGGTCAATTCCTAGGTAAGAAAAGCAATCTCGGAAATATTTAGCCTTAGCTGAATCGGGACTTGAAGCAAAGCCGTGTAAATAAATGTAACTCGAATCGTGCTGTAGATTCATCCAGAAAATTTTATGTATGAGACTTTTCAACTCATTATTTTAACTTAATATGAGTTATTAAATAAAAAATAAAACATTAAGTAGATGAACTGATATACTGATAGTCCGAAGAAATCAAGCACTGGCACGTATTTAAATTGCTGCGTTTTTAGACTGCTTTTCTCAAAAGACAAAGCCATCCCATAGATTTGAGAAAAGCTGGGTTTCTATATGCAGGCGTTTATTGATGTCTACCTGCTGACAGTGAAAATCGCAGAGTGCGTATTGCACACCCTGCGATTCACTCAAAACTACTCGTCAATTACTGCGGTTTTTGACCGTTTTGCATCCTGTTTCTAGCAGTTTCTCGGCGCTGCTGCATCAGTTGAGCTAATTGGCTGCGCTGTTCGGGCGTGAGCACTTCTCGCATTGCGAGTGTACTTTCAAATTGCACCTCTTCCAACTGCTGCCTCAGACCGATTATTTGACGGTGTTTTTCCCGTATTTCGCTGGCATTTGCCGTGCCGGACATCATCGTTTCTAATTCTTGTCTGGCTTGGCGGACTGCTTGCATCCGCTGGGAAACTTGGTCTTTGTAGCGATCGCGAACTGCCTGCATTTTTTGCTTTTGGTCGGCACTTAAATTCAGTTTCTCAAACATCCCACCTTCCTTACCCGCGGGTCGATTGGGACGCTGATTTTGGGCAATTGTTTCCGGTTCTAGGGGATTGGGAACTGCTATTGCTGCGGCTGTGCTGCCGAGAGTCAGCATTAAAACGGCTAGGGCAGAAATGCGACGAATTGACATGAAAATTACCTCTTTGAGATTAGTTATTTGTTAGCGGTTCGCTGTCAGCACTCTGGCTGAAAGTCAACCAGTCTGTTTGCGAGCGATCGGTCATATTTTTTTCGCTAGAATCATGCAGTACACCTTCCCAGTTAGTGACTAAAAATGCTTCTAACTTAGCTGTTTCATTATCTGGCAATTGTGCAGTCTCAAACGCACGGTAGCCCGACCAAAAAACTAGCAAGCCAGCGGCTATCGCAGAAGGAAAAACCCATTTGCGAAAACCGATCGTTCGCGATCTTTTGCTAGACAGGGTAAATTGCGACTCTCCTAGATAATTTAGCTTTTTCGCACCCGCCTCATTCCTATCTATTGCTGCTAAAAGTTTTTGGTCAAAATCGGGCGCAGCTTCTGGAAGGTTTGGGCGATGTTGCTTCAAGAAATTAACTAACTTTTGGTCGCTGCTTGGGTTATTCATAGCTCGCTGACACCTTCTTTTTGCAAAAATTGCCGCACAGCATTTCTGGCATAAAACACGCGAGATTTGACAGTCCCAGCAGGTAGTCCCAAAATTTGGGCTACTTCTTTTTGCGGGATGTCTTCTAAGTCGTGCAGCACCAAAACGCTGCGGTGTTCAAAGCTCAATTGATCCAGTCCCCGCTGCACTAAATCTTGATAGTGCAACTGCATCAATTCCGATGTGTTATCTTTGAGAATAACCCCATCCATTACTTCTTGATTTTTGAGCTGGGAGTCAAAAAAATGCTGTTTAGCAAATGCTTGTCTTTGGTCGGAAGCCACATTCCAAGTGATTCGATAAAGCCAAGTAGAAAAATTTTCCTGGTGCTTGAGTTTGGGCAATCCTTTCCAGACTCGCAGGAATACTTCTTGTGCTAAATCGTCAAGAAGCGAGGGGCCGCAGAGTTGATAAAGGGTTGACCTGACTTTGTGTTGGTAGCGTTTGTAAAGGTAGCGAAAGCAAGTGCGATCGCCCTTTAAACACTCAGCAACTAAGTCCGAGTCGGAACAGTCATCGGTTAAAACATTGGCTGACACACCTAACACCTGTGAAGTCTCCCCCACCAGTTCGTTATCTGAAGTGTTTAGACAGGACGATCGCGAAAAAGGTTCAAATAATTTAAAATATTATTTTGAGCATGAATCCGCTTGGGGCGGAAAACTGCACCAATGTCAGCTACAGCCAAGATGCGTGTTCCACTAAAATTCAATTTTCTTGTGGGCCGTTGCTCCTAGCCCGCCCGTAACAGGCTTTCGGGCCTGTTTCACAAAAATTCAATTTTCTTGTGGGTCGTAGGGTTGGCTATAGCGGTAAGTCCCAAATATCGATTCTAACTATTTACAGCTTTTTTCCAATAAGTATAAGTTTCTAAACCAATACTTGCTTTGTCTTCGTTATATATCTCATCTAAACATTTGAAAAGAGCTAAAGCGTAATTTTTTAATCCCAACTCTGTCAAACTTGTGAGAATCCTAGTCAGCCGCAGGTAGTTGTGATTAAATTTTTCAATCCACTCTCTGTTTCTTGACAAATATTCCTCGGATTTGGCAATTACAATTTCTGCTTTTTCCCCTTCGCGGCATTCCAACCCGTAAAACGCCAGCATGACATTGAACGAATGGAGTAAGCGATTTCTCAACTCTTCACTTGTTCTAAAAGCTTGAATCACCTCATCATTTAAAGTAGGAGCACTGGAATTAAAGCGACTCTTTTCTCTCAGCGGAAACAGCCATTGAATGTAATTGTGCACCGATTCCAGCTTCTGGTAATCCCACGACCAAATATCCTCGATCGCCCGACCTTGCGAATCCGGCTGCTGACCGAGATAGAATGCTAAAATTTTGTTTTGTTTGGTTGAATCACTCATTAATAAGTTGTGTTGTATCTAAATTGTGTTTTTGGGCGGGCGGGACGCCCACCCCACAACCAGAAAATTTAATTTTTGTGTGGAACAGGCATCCTGCCTGTTATTCAAAATAGTTTTTTTGAGTCGGTTTGAACCGACTTTAGCTATTAGCCAGGGACTTAAGTCCCTGGCTGCTTCGCCCTGTTTACCGCAAAGTAACAAACTCTTCAGCAGTCGATGGGTGAATGCCAATAGTCGCGTCGAAGTCTTTCTTCGTAGCTCCCATATTAACAGCGATCGCCATTCCTTGAATAATCTCCCCGGCGTCTTTCCCCACCATGTGCACGCCCAAAACTCTGTCAGTATTAGTCTCAACAACTAACTTGACAAAAGTCTTTTCATCTGCACCTGTCAAAGAATGAAACATCGGTCTAAACTTGGCTGTATAGCACTTAATTGATTCGGGAAACTTGGCTTTAGCCTCCTCTTCTGTTAAGCCAACTGTAGCTGCTTCCGGCTGTGAAAATACTGCTGATGCAACATTTTCGTGACTGATCGATCTGGGATTGTTACCAAATTCAGTATCGGCAAAAGCGCGTCCTTCGGCGATCGCAATTGGCGTTAAATTGATGCGGTTGGTGCAATCTCCGACTGCAAAAATGTGCGGCTGGCTGGTGCGGCTGTCTTTGGTAACTGCGATCGCACCTTTATCGGTTTCTACTCCCGCATTTTCTAAACCCAATTTTTCCAAGTTTGGCAAGCGCCCGGTAGCGCACAACAGCGCGTCTACTATGAGCGTTCCTTCGGATTTTCCCGACAGCGTTAATTTTAAACCTTCTGGGGTTTTCTCAATTTGTGCGATCGAGCTTTCTGTCAAAAATTCAACTCCGTGCTTAACCATTCCTTCTTGGACGTTGGCGCGAATTTCTGCGTCGAAGTAGTGCAGAATTCGATCGCGCCGGATGATTTGAGTTACTTGACTTCCCAACCCGTTCATGATGCAGGCAAATTCGACGCCGATGTAGCCGCCACCCCAAATTGCCAACCGTTTTGGTTGCTCTTTTAGCAGGAATATTTCGCGGGAAGTAATCGCGTGTTCGATACCGGGAATGTCGATGCGATGGGCTTCTCCGCCGACAGCGATTAAAATTTTGGCGGCGGTGATTTTTCTGTCACCAACTTCGACGGTGTGGGGGTCGATAAATTTGGCGTATCCTGAAATTAATTCTACTCCGGCTTTTTCGAGAAAGCTGATGTGCAGTTTGCTGAGTCGGCGCACTTCTGTGTCTACCGTGGTGACGAGTTTTTCCCAGTCGAAGCTGCTTTCAACTAAGCTCCA
Source organism: Microcoleus sp. F10-B2 (assembly GCF_036704965.1). Classification (NCBI taxonomy): domain Bacteria; kingdom Bacillati; phylum Cyanobacteriota; class Cyanophyceae; order Oscillatoriales; family Microcoleaceae; genus Microcoleus; species Microcoleus sp. F10-B2. Next base: position 10,614 of record NZ_JAUBTB010000133.1, read on the forward strand.
ACCGTAGCCCACCGCATCTTCGTAAAGGTGCGAAAATGTTGAGGCGTAAACCATCAGTTTTTTGGGAACACAGCCGCGAATTACGCAGGTTCCGCCTACTAAGTCGTTTTCGGCGATCGCCACTTTTGCTCCGTAGGATGCTGCTCGCTTGGAACTCGCCAATCCGCCGGAACCTGCACCTATCACAAACAAGTCGTAATCGTATGTCATAATTGTGTTACCAACAATCTCCAACTTCCCAAGTTTACGCTTAACTTTTCTTAATCATAGCTCAAAAATTTTGCCTTTTTTTTTCGAGGCGATCGTTTTACTTTTTACCCTTGACATGATATTATTAATAATGGAAATACGTGCCAAAATATTAAGATTACTCGCACTCCCATTATTAGATTATACATCAAGCGATCGCCAAAAAACATATCAAAATGTGAATTTTTTTTTCCGTGGCTCGGCAGATAGATAGATGGTGAGCGATCGCTAGCAGAACCTTCTATAGATGAGCAAGTAGCGAACACGCTCCAACGCTTGGGGTTAAGAACTTTGAACGAACCCTAGCTGGTGCCACTGCCAAACTCAACCTCTGCTCCTGACGGCTAATGATTAAGAGGCTTGCAGACCCTTCCTAAGATGTCAAATGGGTTCTATACTCCTGTAATCTTTTCGACGCAAACTGCAAAACTTGGTCGGCGCGATTATCCCAGGTAAAATGTTGTACCTCCTGAAAAGCACGTTCAGCAATGGTACTCGCTAAAAGGGGATTTTTAAATAAATTGACTATAGCTTCTTGAAAAGAAAGAGGGTTATCAGGCTCTGCCAATAGAGAATTTTCTCCATCTCTAAGGACTGTCATTATATTAGGTAATGCTGAAGCAACGATGGGTTTTTTTACAGCCATATATTCAAAAAGTTTAAGAGGACTAGTTACCTCAGCTAATTTCCAGGATTTACTAGTAGGCAGAATCAAAATATCTGCTGCGTATAAGTATGAGGCTAATTCAGATTGGGGTACATGACCGATAATGAACACATTGCGTAAATCTTCTTTTTGAACATTTTCTTTGACTCTGTTAATATCATCAACCCATCCTCCCACCAAAACAAATTTGTATTCTGGCATCATACGAGCAATCTTTAAAATCGTTGGAATCCCTTTTGTATCATACAAATGACCTGAGTATAGGATAATTTTTGCATCCAATGGAAGAAATATCTTTTGCCTAGCTAAATCTTTCTCCTGATAAGGTAGAAACATATTTAGCTCCACAGCACTATGAGCAACTAATACCTTGTCTGGGGATAAACCTAGTTGGATATAGTTTTCAGCTAATCTCGATGAGATGGTAACTATACCAATCAGATTTTTATCTTTTAATAATTTTAATTGGAAAAAATCTTCTGTAATTGGTTCATGACACTCATATAAAACAGGTTTACCAATTTTTAGTAGTAGCTCGACAACTCTACCTGAACGAGTGTAAATTAAAGAAGGTTTTTTAAAGCAAGCATATATAACTGCTAATTTGCAGTATAATTTATCGTCATATGTTTGAGACAAAGGATAGTTGACTGGAAAGTAACGTGGTATGCGTATTAATTTATAACACTCTTGCAGTCCATAAAAATTTTGAAATTCAATATCCATACCCTTACCAATTGACCAGATATCTCCGCTAGTTAGTAACTCGAAATCTTTAATTCTTCTAGAAAAAGCCTGAGACATTTTAGCAATTTGCCCAGTGTGAGCCCACAGAGAAGGCAAGTTGCCGGGGGATATATAAATAATTGATTTTAAGGTCACCATTTGAGTATTGTAATCGCCGTATCGGCTCAATAAGTTGGGGTAAGGAACGCACAGTAGGAAGACTTGCTAACATTCGATTTCATGAGAGTTAACTATAGCGGTTTTCAGTTGGATGCAATACAATAACCACAGTGCTGAAACCAACCTAAAATATCGATTAAACTAACAGTTTCACTCATCTTCTGTAATAGCTTTATCTAAGAGGATGTCTGAAAAGTAAGAAAGCCGACGTAACGGTATTCTGTCAGTAGAAAAAATACTTAAGTATGACAGCGTTACGAGAGCTATGAATCAATCGTACCCAAGTAACTTGACTTCTCAACTGGTTGGTTCAATTGGTGTCGGCGACTAAGCAAAGATTATGAGGTACTTCCAGCAAACCACAGAAGCATTTATTTATGTTGCAATGATTCGTTTAATGCGAGAAACTTCTTGTGTAACTATCATCACTTCCTCAAAACTTTTCAGACATCCTCTCAGCCTCGTACCTGAATTATTACAATTCTCCTAAAACTAGGAGGTTATACAAAGTTCATTAAAAACAGACAAATAATTACGTGCTACTAGCTCCATAGTAAATTCTTGTTCTGCTTTCTCACGAGCGCGAGCGCAAAGTTTTTGATGCCGCTCTTTGTCCTCAATTACCCAAGCAATTCCATTTGCTAAGTCATCCCAACTAAAACATTTTGCTCGATATCCATTGTTTTGGTGTTCGACAATATCTTTTAAACCCGTTGAATCAAAAGAAACTACAGGCGTACCGCAAGCAATAGACTCCATAACAGTTAATGGTAAATTGTCTTCAATCGATGGCACAATCATTACATCAGCAGATGAATAGAGAATTGCAAGCTTATTCTCATCAAAAATTTTACCTAAGTAGTGTACCTTAAAACCTAAATCTACTGGATTTTCGGGTTGAGATGCACCAAAAACAATCAGTTCTATTTTATCTTTCCACCCTGATTGACTCAATTTTTGCAACGCCGATAGCAGCAGATGGAATCCCTTTCTCTTATTGGCAGTTGCGGCGATTGCTCCAAATAGAATTAGTTTCTTATTTTGCGGTATGCTAAGTAAATTTCTTGCAGTTTGGCGATCGCACGGTTTATATGTGTCAATATCTACCCCGTTGGGAATCATTCTAATATCACAATTTTGAAATAGCGAACTAGATTTGGCACATTCAGCCAGCCATTTGCTAGGAGTGACGATCGTCATGTTTAAATTTTGCCATGCTTTAGCTTTGTGCTGCCAAACCCAGCGGGATAAATCCCAGCTTTTGTTAAGCTGCTACGCAGCTAAACCGGATAAAATAGCATTGCCTTTATTTTTGATTTTTCGCTCCCATTTAATAACCATT
>NZ_JAUBTB010000134.1:0-13496 GCF_036704965.1 Microcoleus sp. F10-B2
GATGAAAATCCATGAGCTTATCCTCTAGCGTAAAGTTCCTCTATTATACAGTTTTCACCGCCAACCCAGAAGAACCGTTTAAACTAGAATAGAAAGCAAATTTAGCGGGTTAATTATGCAAAGTATTAAAGTGCGATCGCACGTCGGTTCGGACGGGATGTTGCATTTGCAAATCCCCGGTGGTATCAAAGATACAGATTTGGAAGTTATTGTAATTTTCCAGCCTATAGCAACTGCAACTGAGGCTAAAACACCCGAAAATTTAGGCTGGTCGCCCGGTTTTTTTGAAACAGTAATAGGAAGTTGGGAAGGAGAACCGCTTGTTCGTCCCGATCAGTTGGAATATGAAATTCGGGAAGAATTGCTGTGATTTATCTTTTAGACACCAATACTTGCATCCGTCTGTTAAATCCAGACCGCAACTCATCGGTATCTCGCCGACTAGCAATGATGCGGTCAGGTGATGTAGCAATATGCTCTGTAGTTAAAGCAGAACTTTACTGGGGTGCTTTTAACAGTTCTCGTCAAGATAGCAATCTATAGCAAGTCTATTTGAGTCATGAATGTATAATAACCTGAAACGCTTGTGATGATTGAATCGATTGTTTACAAATCAAATGGTTTTGCTATAGCTAGACTAGAACGTTTTTTCAATGAGTTTGTAAGTTTTCCTTTTGATGACCAGTCTGCCCTAATTTACGGTCAAATTCGCGCTCAATTAGCTGCATCTGGAACACCCATTGGTCCTAATGACCTTTTGATTTCCTCTATTGCTCTTGCCAACAACCTAATTCTTGTAACTCACAATACCCGCTAGTTCAGCCGTGTTGAGGGTTTGCGTCTGGAAGATTGGGAGATAGAGGTATGAGTTAGATGTATCGAGTTCGCCTACAATCACAATCTCGCTCCAACAATGCCTGCAATCAAAATAAAATTATGAAATTCACCCTTGATGTCGAAAACAATCCCGCAGGCTGGCCGGATCACACTCAATTACCAGAATCCGACGGCACTTTTGTGAAAAACTTTCAAGAACATCCCCAAAGCATTCTGTTAACAGATTCAATTACTCCCGTTTTGCAAAGAATCCACGCTGACGGTAACTATTGTATCGGTCAAGATAGCGGCATTTATTGGCGGTTGACTGACCCGCTTGAACGCGGTGCAGAAGCGCCTGACTGGTTCTACGTGCCGAATGTCCCGCCAACACTAGACGGTCAATTGCGTCGTTCTTATGTGATGTGGCAAGAATTTGTATCGCCGTTAATTGTGTTAGAATTTGTATCGGGCAATGGTGATGAAGAACGGGACAGAACGCCTTTATTGCGATCGGGAAAACAGGAAACTAAGGCGGGGAAATTCTGGATTTATGAAAATGTCATCCATCCGGCATTTTACGGAATTTATGAAGTAACCAAGGCTAGTGTTGAAGTCTATCACCTGATCGAAGATAGGTATCAATTAGTTGCTGCCAATGAGCGCGGCCATTATCCGATCGCACCGTTAGGAGTGGAATTGGGAATTTGGCAAGGAGTGTATCAAAATGTTGAATTACCTTGGTTGCGCTGGTGGGATAGTGAAGGGAATCTGTTGTTATCTGGATCAGAAAGAGCAGAACAAGAGCGGCAAAGAGCCGATCGCGCCGAAGACCAATTAGAGCAATTGCGCGCCCAATTGCGATCGGCTGGAATTGAACCGCAATTGTGAGAGAAGTATTGACGGGAAGGCGATCGGAATGAAGTGCGATCGCCTCCATTGGATCGCATCATCGCTTTCTAACTCACATTACCAACATTCAACTGACCGAGGCGCTTCAAAATACTCAGCACACTGTACAAATCATTCCCCGGATTGAACATAGAAAACCAGCGAGAAAAAGCGTACTGCGGTGTTTCCCGCTTAACTAACTTGACAAATAAAAAACTAGAGCCATTCATTAACAATCCGTAAGTAGGTCGATCGGCACTCAGATTAGCTAACATATAAGCTAGTAATTGCGGAATCCCGACCTCCAAAGAAAACGCAGCCTTCTTGGAATCGATAACTACTACCCAAAACTCCTGAAACAAAGCCAAAACATCCAACTGTCCCCTGACAATCATTCCTTCATCTTCGTCCACAATTTCTACAGATTTTTCGGAAGTAACATGAAAAGGAGCAAGATAGAAATCAGCTAAGTCCAAAAACGGAGACAGCACCACCATTTTGACTGTATTTTCGAGCAGCGGCGGATGTTTGAGCAAATTCCTGTAACTTGCTTTCACTCTGTCTAATCGTTGTTTTTCATAATCACTGATTTCTGGCAAATCATCTTGCCACTCGCGAAAAAATTGGTCATCCTCAACCCACTCTATTTTGAAGTTGGTTTCCAAATCATTCAGTGCGACATTTCTAGCTTGAACTGTTTGTACCATCGTTTTACACTAAGTTTAAAGTTTATACAGATTGTGTAGTAAGGTGGCCACGGCCACCTTACAAATGGATTGTTTGCCTAATTACTGCCTCTATTAACTCTTGCTTTCCAACGCATCAACTCTCTTTTCAAGTTCTAGTATCCTCTGAATCATGGGTACACCTTCGACAGAATCTAGGTGTTTAGCTAGGGCGCTAACTATGACATCAGTTTGAGATATGCCCGTTTGCTGAACATATCTTTTGAGCTTGCTAAAAAGACTAGGAGGAACTCTAACAGCTATTTGAGATTTTTTACTCGGAGGTAGACCCTTGAGTTTGGGTTCTACACTTAATGGTTCCACTGCTTCTACCGGGTAATCTACTTTGTAAACTTCAGGGTCTTTTTCTCGAATTGTGAAAATCCGTCTGTTAAAATACTCGTGATTTCCTTCAGTAAAAGTAGGGGGAGCACCATCTTTTAATTCTGCATATGCCAACAGGATTTCACCTTTTTGCTGAAACTCTGAAAGACGTTCTTTAGAGACCCCTTTTCTGCTACAAAAATCTACTTCGCTCTCTCGCACCCAAGGCATTTTACTGATCTCTTCCTCTTCTACAAGCCAGACAATTTTAGCTTCGTGCGCTAACGTCTCGTCTCTGACAAAACTGCCCATAATTTTTACCTTTATGTGGATGATAACCAGATTATAGCACGCATGGCGGATATGGCAATGCCATACCTAAATTACGCCAAAAATAACTCAGAGCATCCCCGCACCCCTCGCCTCACCTTCCCCAGTTCCCACAAAAATGTAACGAGTTGTAAAGTATAATTAAACCGAAGCGAACACAGAGGCCAAGTAGTATCAAATGCGAGTTGCGATCGCCGGAGCAGGCTTAGCAGGACTTTCCTGCGCTAAATATCTTACCGACGCGGGCCACACCCCCATCCTCCTAGAAAGTCGGGACGTACTCGGCGGCAAAGTAGCCGCCTGGAAAGATGCGGACGGCGACTGGTACGAAACCGGCCTCCACATCTTCTTCGGCGCATACCCGAATATGCTCCAACTGTTCAAAGAACTTGACATCGAAGACCGGCTGCAATGGAAAGAACACTCGATGATTTTCAATCAGCCGGAAACCCCCGGAACCTATTCCCGCTTTGACTTTCCCGACCTTCCCGCCCCCTTCAACGGCGTCGCAGCCATCCTGGGCAACAACGATATGCTCACCTGGCCCGAAAAAATCCGCTTCGGTATAGGTTTGATTCCGGCGATGCTTCAGGGTCAAAAATATGTCGAAGCAATGGACAAATACTCGTTTTCTGACTGGCTGAAAAAGCAAAACGTCCCCCCCAGAGTCGAAAAAGAAGTATTCATCGCCATGTCCAAGGCGCTCAATTTCATCGACCCCCACGAAATATCTGCAACCATACTGCTGACAGCCCTCAACCGCTTCCTGCAAGAGAAAAACGGCTCGAAAATGGCCTTTTTAGACGGTTCCCCCACAGAGAGGTTGTGTCAGCCGATGGTAGACTACATAACGGAGCGAGGTGGCGAAGTACGGCTGAATGCACCCATCGGGGAGTTTTTGCTCAACGATGACAACACGGTGCGGGGCTTCCAGATTCGGGGAGTAAAAGGGGCAGAGTCAGAAATTCTGACGGCCGATATTTACGTTTCCGCGATGCCGGTTGACCCGCTGAAGCTGATGATGCCGAAACCTTGGGGCGAAATGGATTATTTCAAACAGCTCGAAGGCTTGGAGGGAGTACCCGTCATTAATGTACACTTGTGGTTCGATCGCAAATTAACTGACATCGACCATTTGCTGTTCTCGCGATCGCCCCTGCTAAGCGTTTACGCCGACATGAGCAACACCTGCCGCGAATATGCCAACCCAGACAAATCAATGCTGGAACTGGTTTTAGCACCGGCCAAAGACTGGATAGGCAAATCTGACGAAGATATCGTCGCAGCCACAATGGTCGAGTTAGAAAAACTCTTTCCCGATCAAATCCCAGAACCCGCCAAACTGCTCAAATATCACGTAGTCAAAACCCCTCGTTCCGTCTACAAAGCCACTCCCGGACGCCAGCAGTGCCGTCCCACGCAAATAACTCCCATTAGCAATTTCTATCTAACGGGGGATTATACGATGCAGCGTTATCTTGCGAGTATGGAAGGTGCCGTGCTTTCTGGTAAGCTGACAGCGCAGGCTATTTCGACGGCCAATAACAAATGAAAAATTAAGAATTTTTCATAAAGACGTAAAAGAATCTCCCGTTTTCTAAACGGGGGAATGTCAGTTCTAATCTTTAAATTTCTTATTCTCGGATGCTGCAACTGTCAAAACTCCAGTGCATGAGAACTCTGGCTTCTGTGGATGACTCTTACGAACTGTGCCGCCAAGTCACGGCGAGTTATGCCAAAAATTTTTATTTAGGCACTCAACTCATGCCCGAAGCGAAGCGTCGGGCGATTTGGGCGATTTACGTCTGGTGCCGCCGCACCGACGAACTCGTAGACGGGCCGGGTTCTGATGCAACGACCCCTGAAACCCTCAATCTGTGGGAAAAACGCCTAGAATCTGTGTTTGCCGGCCATCCTCACGACGACTACGACGTAGCTTTGGTGGATACGCTGTCTCGTTTCCCGATCGACATTGGGCCGTTTCGGGAGATGATTGCGGGCCAGCAAATGGACTTGTACCGCAGCCGCTACGAAACTTTTGAAGAACTAAATCTTTACTGTTATCGAGTAGCGGGTACTGTCGGGCTGATGTCGATGTCTGTGATGGGTGTGGACGAGTCGAATCCCGCTGCTAACTGGAATTGGCACTGGGGTAATAAAATTCCCAAAGAAGAAGCCATCTCCCTCGGTATTGCCAAGCAGTTAACTAATATTCTGCGCGATGTCGGAGAAGACGCCCGCCGCGGCCGCATTTACATTCCCTTAGAAGACTTAGCCTTGTTTAACTACACCGAAGAAGATTTATTCAACGGTGTCATTGACAACCGCTGGCGGGAATTGATGCGGTTTCAAATTCAGCGAGCTCGCAAATTATACGCCAGCGCCGAACCGGGAATTAAAGTGCTCAGTCCCGATATCCGCTGGACAGTTTGGGCTGCTACCATGCTGTACAGCAGAATCTTAAATGCCATCGAACGGAATAAGTACGATGTTTTCCAGAAGCGGGCTTATGTTAGCAATTCTCAGAAATTGCTGTGCCTCCCCGCCGCTTGGCTGAAGTCAAAAGTGCTTTAGCGGCGGGCCGTATTGCTGGCGATTCGGCAACGGGTAAGGGGTATTTGTCAAGTTACAAATTATATGATGTCCAGCAAATTGCATATTAGGTTTGTGGGGACGCGCTAGTGCCGTGTCCCTGCCTGTTGTGTGTCGATCTAAGTCAAAGTGGCGGTGTAGCGGGTGAAATTTTCAATTGGTCGTCTATCGAACTTTTCAACAATTGCTTTTCCTGCTGGAGTTTTGCCTCTAAATTTTGAATTTGTTCTCGGCGGGCTTCAACTTCAATCAAGCGGCGAGACAATTCTTGACTCTGCAAAGTGAGAGATTGCCTCCAATCTTCTGCTTTCTGGGCTTCTTGCTGTAAAAAATCGGGAGTAAAGCCTGTTGTCAAATACTTCTCAACTAATTCTAACACCCAGTCTGTAGCTGATTGAATATCCACAACCTGGCTATTTTCGTCAACATTTGCTAATAATAGCATCCCTTCATTTAAAAGATTAGTTGCAGAGTTAATTTGATTTTGAGCAAAATCTGGCGGTAGGGTCAAGACAGTTTCTTCAAAAAGCATAGCCCAAGTATCATCAGCATTTTGGCAAGCCAGCAATTGCAGGCCGAGGTCGCCTAAAATTTTCTTCTTTTGTACTTGGGCTAAATATAGCATAAAAGTTATTAGTTATTAGTTATTAGTTATTAGTTATTAGTTATTCGTAACTGGTAACTGGTAACTGGTAATTGGTAAAAACAGCTATCCGTGTATCCGTGCATTCCGTTTCGTGCTGTTGGTTATTGGTAATTGTATGATTTGCGATCTTGTAGGGGCGGGTTTTACCAACAATATATGCCTGAAACTAACTATCTCGTAAACCCGCCCCTACCACAGTCAACAGTCAACAGTCAACTATTAAAACACCTTTAGCCGATCGCGCAAAATCTCCGCTTGTTTTTCGGCTTCCGCCAAAGCATCCCTCGCCCCCTGAACCACATCAGGAGTAGCCTTATCCACAAACTTCTGATTAGTCAAGCGCGCCGCAGTATGCTTAATTTCAGCTTCCACCTTGCTCAACTTCTTCTCTAACTTCGCACGCAAAGCCGCCAAATCGACCACTCCAGCCAGAGGAATCAATACTTGCACAGTACCGACAACCCCAGCAATTGTCTGTCCCAAATCTGCATCCAAACTAGCAGTTACGGTCAGATTTTCGACTTTTGCCAAATCCTGAATGTAAACGCCTCCATTTGAAATTATTTGGCGTTCTTTCTCGTTTTCGCTTTGCAAAATCGCCGTCACCTTCACACTGGGTTTGATATCTGAATCTGCCCGCAAATTGCGAATAGTGCGAATTGTACCGAACAACAACTCAAACTGCTGTTCCAATTCAGCATCAATTAGCGAGATATCAGCTTCAGGATAAGCTTGCAAAGCCAAACATTCGCCATCACCTGTTTGAGTCAGAGTGTGCCAAATTTCCTCAGTAATGTGCGGCATAAAAGGATGCAGCAGTTTCAAAATCCCTTCCAAAACAAAAGCAAAAGTTTGCTGTGCCACTTTCTTAGAATTTGGTTCCGCATCCTGTTGCAAGCGAGATTTGACTAACTCAATATACCAGTCACAGAAATCGCCCCAAATAAACTCATAAAGTCCCTTCGCCGCTTCCCCCAAACCGTAATTTTCCAAACAATTGCGGCTTTGTTGCACAACTTGATAATAGCGAGAAAGAATCCAACGATCGCACAATTCCAACCCTTCTTCTCTCCCCCCCTTACTAAGGGCGGGTTGGGGGGGGTGAGGAATTCCCAATTGTTGCGGAGTCTGTCCCTCCAAATTCATCATCACAAACCTGGCCGCATTCCACAACTTATTCGTGAAGTTCCGGGAAGCTTCCACTGATTTCGATTCATCAGTTTTGCGATCGTACTCCATGCGAATATTTTGACCGGCCCCAACCACTTCCTTAACCAAGGTGTAGCGCAAAGCATCAGTACCGTACTTGCCAATCAACAGCAGCGGGTCGATACCGTTGTTTTTACTTTTAGACATTTTCTGACCGTTTTCATCCAACACCAAACCGTGAATGTAAACAGTATCAAAAGGCATCTTTCCAGTAAAATGTCCTGCCATCATCGTCATTCTAGCCACCCAGAAAAAGATGATATCAAAACCTGTAACTAAAGTAGTTGTGGGATAGTAAAAATCCAAATCTTTAGTTTTGTCAGGCCATCCCAAAGTTGAAAAAGGCCACAACCCCGACGAAAACCAAGTATCTAATACGTCTGGATCTCTTGCTAGCTGCACGTCATTACCAAATTTAGCCGTAGCTTTCTCCTTAGCCTCAGCTTCTGTTTTCGCCACCACAAACGGCGTCGTGTCAGTAATTTCTCCTTGGGTTTCGCTAACAGCATACCACGCCGGGATTTGGTGTCCCCACCACAATTGTCGGGAGATACACCAATCCTTCAGCTTCACCAACCAATCGCGATAAACCTTTGTCCATCTTTCAGGAACAAAGACTGGTGAGTTATTTTGGTCTAATTCTTTTAAAGCACGTTGAGAAAGAGGATCTATCTTGACAAACCATTGCGTAGATATCAAAGGTTCGACTGGGACTTTGCCGCGTTCGCTGTAGGGAACTGTATGCTTATAATCTTCTATTTTAACCAAAACCCCGTCAGTTTCTAACCGCTGCACCACATTTTTCCGGGCAACAAATCGGTCTTGTCCCTGAAACTCTCCGGCATTTTCATTTAAAGTGCCGTCCTTATTCATGATGTTGATAAACGGCAAATTGTGACGCTTACCCATCTCGAAGTCATTCGGATCGTGGGCGGGTGTCACCTTGACGCAACCAGTTCCGAAAGTCGGATCGACAAACTCATCAGCAATGATGGGGATTTCGCGATTGGCGATCGGCAAAGTCACAGTTTTACCGATAAGATGCTTGTAGCGATCGTCCTCTGGATTCACCGCCACCCCAGTATCGCCCAACATCGTTTCCGGTCGAGTCGTCGCCACCTCCAAATAACCAGAACCGTCCGTCAAAGGATAGCGGAAATGCCACAAATGCCCGTCAACTTCCTGCTGGTCTACCTCCAAATCCGACACAGCAGACTGACTCGCCGGACACCAATTCACCAAGTAATTGCCGCGATAAATCAGCCCCTCATCGTACAGCCGGACAAACGCTTCTAAAACCGCAGCGGATAAGCCTTCATCCATCGTAAAACGTTCGCGCGACCAATCAACAGACACGCCCAAACTGCGTAATTGATTAGTAATAGTATTGCCCGATTCTGCTTTCCACTCCCAGGCCCGTTCCAAGAATTTTTCTCGACCTAAATCGTGGCGAGTTTTGCCTTCTGCTTTGAGTTGCTTTTCGAGAATAGTTTGAACGGCGATGCTAGCATGATCCGTTCCCGGCAACCACAGGGTATTGCGTCCAGTCATGCGGTGATAGCGGACGAGGACATCAATCAGCGTCTCTTCAAAAGCGTGTCCCATGTGGAGGCTGCCGGTCACGTTGGGCGGCGGGATAACTACGCAGTAAGGTTCGCCGCCTTTTTCGGGGTCAGCTTTGAAGGTTTGGTTGTCTTCCCAGTATTTTTGCCACTTGGTTTCGGTGGCTTTGGGGTCGTATTGCGGGGGTAGGTTTGCGGTCATTGGCGAGAGGGTGCAGGTTTTATATATAAGATTGTGCCATAGGAGAGGGAGGAGAAGAGGTTTGAACCGCAGAGGGCGCAGAGGGCGCAGAGGAAAGAGTGTTGGGAGGGTTTTGGGTTATGATTGCGATCTAGATTTGAGAAGAGGAGAGAAGAGAGTTGGAAGATGATCTGAATGAGTTGACTTATGCTGTGATTGGGGCGGCGATGGAGGTTCATAAAGAGTTGGGGCCGGGGTTTTTGGAAGCGGTATATGAGAATTCCTTGCGTGAAGAACTCTCGCGCCGGGGAATTCCTTTTCAACCTCAACCTACAGTAAATGTAACTTATAAAGGTGTTGTGGTTGGGGAAGGCAGATACGATATGCTGGTTGCCAACACCATCGTTGTTGAATTAAAGTCAGTCCAAACTATACTTCCTATCCATGAGGCTCAAGTTATATCATATCTGAAAATGACTGGTTATCCTCTCGGTCTTCTCATCAACTTTAACGTCCGCTTTTTAAAAGAAGGAATTCGTCGCCTCATCCTCTCCTAAATAAACCTCTCATCCCTCTCCTCTCTGCGCCCTCTGCGCCCTCTGCGGTTAAATCCTCTTAATATCTCTAATTATTTCACCTCCTTATAATCAACTCCATAACTCGTATCTCTCCCCGACAAATACGTCTTTTTCCCGGTTAAAGTCTCCAGAGTTTTTTTCGTTTCAGCCGAAGTAATCGAATTCAGAGGTACACCGAACTTGCTAGCCAAACCAGCCGCCACGCCCACACCTTGTCCTTGATAAATATTCACCGTCGCAATTCGCCCGACGGATACCGCCATACCGACATAACCGGACGATCGCCCGACAATGGCTAAATTCTTGACTTTGCTAGCCAAAGCGCTTTCTATCCCGAAATTATAGACTGGCAGCGGCGGAATTCTTGCAGATAAATTCTTGACTCCGCCCCGCATATCGAAATCGTAGGAAAAACTGCCGATCGACTTTTCGGGTACTGTTCCTCCTTTGATAATCTCCTGCCCCGTCAGCGGATCTACCACATCGCGAACGTTCAAAGTTTGCCTGATATAAATCTCGTCGGGAATAAATACTCTCACATCTTTACCCGACTTCTTTTGTAGCCAGTGTTGGAGGTGTGACATTTCTTTAATCATCTCAGGAGTCGGTTTTCTGCCGTTAGCTTCCATCTTCATGATTTGGTCAACTTGGTATTTAAACAGAAACCCGTTCCAGGACAGCACGTTTTTGTTATAAACGCAGACATTGCCTTTATCAAAAAAGAATCCTTTATTTTGACTAAATGGCAGATTTCTGTCTATGTGATACGCTGCGCCTATAGCTACGCTTCTGATGTCGTAGCCGTCTGTATACGGCTGATAAATCGTACTCCAGAAATTCCTCATCCAGAATTTTGTACTGGCCGGATCTTTAGATTTCATAATGCTTTCTTTAATTTTTTTTACCAAAGGCCTGTTGTAGAGAATTTCATCTTCTATGCTGCGGAATTCGGACATCGTTATACCCGTAATTCTCGGAACTACAGATACAGCTAAAGTTTCATTTTTGGATTTTATATTTTGAGATTCATATCCTGTATAATAAGATAATCCTGCTTTTCTGGCTAATTCCGCGTCTTGAGTTGCGTCAATAAAAGAGTTGGCTTTAATTATTAGATTGCTGCCTTTTACTTCGGCATATTCGATTTTTTTATCTACGACGTGGGGAGTAAGAGTTGAGTTGGAAATAACTCTGACTTTTGCTGCTGAAAGCATTTGCCTGAGAGCTCGATCTGCCCTTTTTGGGTCTAAGCAAGATTCCCGCGCATTCGCTTTATCTAAGAATTCCGTAAAACATTGGGCGTAGGGTTGGCGGTACCAACCGGGGATTTTATCTAAATCGAGGTAAGCTAAACCTCCGCGAGTGAGTAAGCCGCCCAAAGGATCTCTTCCGTAGTTCGATCGCACGATCGCAACTTTGCCCTTTGCGCCTAAAGTTTTCTTAGCCCATATCGCCGCACATATCCCCGGTACTTCATCACCATATACTACTACATCAAACTTTTGCTCCGGTGATTTTTTGGGAACTACCGGAGGCGGGCTGCTGGATTTTTGTGGCAGAGTTCCCGCGTCTAAGGTCGCACTTGCTGGGTTTCTATTTGCGATATAATTTTCTACTTCTCTGAAAGGGGGAGAGTTAATTAAAAGTTTTACGGCGACAAAGAAGATTGCAATTGAAGCTAATTTCTTGAAAGTAGAGAGCATTCAGTTGACTCGTTTATAAATTTGCAATACCTGAAATGGCAGTTCAGGGTTTACGGAGTTGAATATAGCACGTTTACATAATTTCTACACAAGTTTACATTTTCCGGGAACAGTTGTTAGAGGTTTTGCCAGTGTTACTGGTTTGGGAGGGCAATTGATGATGGTAAGGATGGTGCGTGCGATCGCATCTCAGATATCTGGTGTCGGGAATGGCGATCGGCTACAATAAGTTAATCAATTAGGACTAAGGCAAAAAAACTCGTTTCTCCGAAAAATCGTGGATTGAGCCCAGAGATATTGACGCAGAAACCGGGTTTTTGACCCCTAGTGCGTAAGTCCTGTCAATATTATTGAAAGGAATAACCAGACAATAATTAAGGGTTAGCACAGATAGTTTTAAAAATTGCTTTTTGACGTTTTTAAATTTAAAATTATAGGTGCTTGTAGAGGATGAAATTCGATCGTGTTAAATAAAAAGAGGACAGTGATGAAAGAAGGAGTTTTTAATACATTAGCTTTATTTAGTTTTTGTAATAATAGTAAATATGAATAACACCTATATTATTACTTGGGATGAGATAAAAGATATCATGGAATCTATGATAGATGATTTTCTGGATTTCCCTGAAGTATTTTATGGATTTATTCCTGAATCTAAATGGGAATTAATTGATGAATATACCGAAGAACGGGCAAAGTTTAAAGTTTTAGAATGGCTGGAGAATGCGTGGAAAGCATTGGTAAAATCAGGAATTGTTAATTATCGCACTCAAATTGAATACTTTCAGGCATCACTTTACTGTATAGTTCTTTTTTCTTTATACGCTGAGTATAGCGGCTTAGGCATGGTTGGTTATGAAAATTTTTTGGATGTTGCGGATTTGTTGGAAATCAATATTTGTAATTTCAAAGAAATAATAGATGAAAATTATGGAAATAAAAATACTACCGATAAAAAATATGAGTATGATTTGGACAGAGAAATTCTCGACTTAATGAACAATATGCGTCGAGATGTAGTAGGAATCCTCATACAAAATTTTGGCAGTAGATTAAAGTTATCTGAATCTATCCAAAAAAGTCTTCAAAGTATTCAGCCAGACTAAGATTTATGTGAGGAAGATGACACATTTGACCGGGCTGAGACTGAAGCTATAAATGAGCTAATAGAAATAGATAGGATTACTGAAAGATGGGAAGAAATAGAAGGTGATGAGGTTAGACAAGCTGCTCTCAAATTAGCTCATTACTTTCAAGGTGAAATTATCGATCTAGAAGAAGAGATAAAACCTATGATTAATCAGGGCGACCTGGATTTTCAAACAAATAGATTTAGAAATATGAAATATGATACCCTATCTCCTAAATACCTGTTCTCACTGTATACTTTTGAATTGATCCGAAAGTGGGAAGATAAACCTAAATTATCGCTTTATCCACTTTATATGAATTACGCTAAATTAGTTGAATATGTAGAAGAACCCTTTAATAGGCTTTGCTATTTAGTGTCTGCCAAACTACCATTACAACTTTCAGCTCTACCGGGAGATGCAAAATGGAATGAAGCTGAATTAGAGAAAAAATTTGGCTATTTTAAACTTTGCTATATCCGCCTTAATCGTAATTATATTACCTTTGGCTATTCCAAAGAAATCTATCGTTCAATTTTTCTTAAGGTTTTGCAAACCAAACCTGATGAACTCCAAGAACTTATTATCAAAAACCAACAAAAACATGATATGCTAGATGTATCAAACACTGAGTGTTTTATTACAAAAAATGAATTAATTAACCTATCTACCAGTCAGTTAAGCCATCAAATAGCACAATTTTTTATAAATCATATAGATCTAATTTTGTTAGGGTAGTGCCCTGAAGGAAAGGATCAAGAGAATTAAACTGAATTCAAAGAAAGTAGGCGTTTAGAGTTGTAAATTAG
>NZ_JAUBTB010000135.1:0-478 GCF_036704965.1 Microcoleus sp. F10-B2
ATTGCTTGGTCGGCTGGGGGCAGGGTGTTGATGGTGTAAGAGGCGATCGACCCGTCGGGGTCGCTTCCTCCCAATCCTGTGATTAACTGGCTGCTGTTGGGCGCAAGGCTGGAGTTCGCATTGTTGGCTAATGGCGGTTGGTTGGGAGTTGGTGTGGGAGTTAGAGTTGTCGTGGCTGTGGCAAGCGGATCCGTGCCGTTGTTGTTGCCAGGGGTAGGGTCTGGGGTAGCTGAACTGCTGCTGGCGGTGTTGCTGACGCTGGGGCCGGATGCGGGTGCGGTGAAGCTGACTGTGTTGGTGAGGGTGACACCGCTGGCTAAACTAGCAACTGGCGCGAAGGTGACGATACCTGTAGCCGGATCGTAGACACCGCCGTTGGAGGGGATTACTCCTGTTAAATTCGGAACGATGGTGTCGCTGACGGTGACGTTAGTCGCTGTGCTTGGCCCGTTGTTGACGGTCGAAATTGTGTAACTAA
>NZ_JAUBTB010000135.1:488-13471 GCF_036704965.1 Microcoleus sp. F10-B2
CGGAACGATGGTGTCGCTGACGGTGACGTTAGTCGCTGTGCTTGGCCCGTTGTTGACGGTCGAAATTGTGTAACTAAGTGTTGAGCCGGCTGTTGCTGAACTAGACCCGGTTTTCGTGGTAACTAGGTCGGCACTAGGTGTCACAGTTGTGGTTACTGCAGCGCTGTTGTTGCCAGGGGTAGGGTCTGGGGTAGCTGAACTGCTGCTGGCGGTGTTGCTGACGCTGGGGCCGGATGCGGGTGCGGTGAAGCTGACTGTGTTGGTGAGGGTGACACCGCTGGCTAAACTAGCAACTGGCGCGAAGGTGACGATACCTGTAGCCGGATCGTAGACACCGCCGTTGGAGGGGATTACTCCTGTTAAATTCGGAACGATGGTGTCGCTGACGGTGACGTTAGTCGCTGTGCTTGGCCCGTTGTTGACGGTCGAAATTGTGTAACTAACTGTTGAGCCGGCTGTTGCTGAACTAGACCCGGTTTTCGTGGTAACTAGGTCGGCTGTAGTAGCAACAATTGTAGTTGGGGCTTGAGATATTAGTAGGGAACCGTTGTTGTTAGCTGGGTTGGGGTCAAAAGTGCTGGAGTTGCTAAAGGCGGTGTTGGTTATGGTTGTGCCGATCGCTGTCTCTGCGGGGACAATTGCGGTTATGGTGCGGGTAGTGCTAGCGCCGCTAGCCAGAGTCGGAATTGTCGGCCAGGTGACAGTCCCCCTTGTAGAGTCGTATACGCCAGGGCCAGCGGTATCGAGAGCGCTGACGAAAGTTAAGTTTGCCGGCAGTTGATCTTGAATCAGAACGTCTGTGGCGCTACTGGTTCCGTTATTAGTGGAAGTAATTGTATAGGTAAGGGTGCTGCCGGGAGTGGCGAACACCGGGCCTGTTTTAGCAACGGAAATGTCGGCTGAAAGTGCAGGAGTGTTAATAGTTTCGACAGCGAGATTAGCAATCTCGTGAATGTTTGTAAACGAGCCTGTCGAACTAGCAAAACCAAATTTGAAAGTAGGTGGTATTGTTCCGTTTACCGCGACTAGATCGGTTATCTCGATCAAAGTTTCGTTCGTATCAAATACGCCGTTGCCGTTATCGTCTAGGGCAACTGAAAGACTGTTTGAACCTGGCAGTAATGTAATTTGGACTGTTTTTTTTACATTAGCAGCGGTGCGAGTGGTTGCCGCAACATTATCTATACCGCTGGGAACGGTAGCGTTAGTTAAAAAGCTATACGTTGTGGCTGTGCTGCCTCTAATTGCTATTGAATCAGCTAGCTGCCCGGTGCCCCCCTCACGCCCTTCAGTGGAAGTGGAAAAATTGCCAAATTCGTCTAATCCGACACCTAAATAACCTCCTGCAATCCCGGCTTGCTGGCGAGTGTTGTTGGGAGCATAGCCGAGAGAGCCACCGAATCCTCCCGCTGCTGTTGGCGTAGTTGTTCCGTCAATTAGGAAAAAACTAATGCCATCAGCACCAGTATTGCCGTTATAGGCAAATAAATCAAAGGTAACTTTTAGCCCGTCAGTGGCAGAGATGGGGCTGTTGTAGATGACATAATTTGCTTGGTTCTCCGCGTTTGATGTTAATCTCAAAGCGCCGCTGCCTGCTGGATCGACTGGCCCTCCCACTACACCGGGAATAATGCCAGGGCCGGTGCCTGCGGTTAAGCCAGGAGGAGGTGAACCGTCGCTATTATAAATCCAAGGCCCTAGTGCTGTTGAACCTTGAAAGGTTTCGCTCACTAAAGTTGCCAGGACAGATGTGTAGGCTTCTAGGACTTCTTTTTTAAAGGCTAGTTCGGTATTGATTCGTCCTGTGGCAATTTCTAATTCCCAGTCGCCACGTAGCGCTGCACTGCCTGTTAGGTTGTTGGAAGCGGCAATATTTGCTCCCGTTAATTCGCTGAGTTTTTGTATGAATTTAATGCCGGATTCGCCGGCGGCTACGTTACAGCCGTAAAGCAGAATGCTGCCTTCCTCGCTAAGGGCTTTTCGCCATTGCTGCAAATGGCTGCTGTAGGTTTCTAGGTTATCAAGATTCAGTTCTGTTGAGCCGATTTCTACTGCTGCTTCTCGGCCGTGAGATACTATGTGCAGACTCTTGATGCTGTTGCGCTGACCCAAAATTTCGGTGATTTGTTCGATCGCATCTTTGGTTGAATTGAGTACAAATACTTCGGTTCCAGCTTTGAGACCACCGATCAATTGCTCGTAGTTTTCTACTCGGGAGTCAACAACCACTAGATCTTTTTTTGATTTGAGCGCTGCCTTAGAGTTTGCGGCGTTAAAACATAACTTGTTTTTAGTGGCGATCTTACTAGATTGGCGTGTTTTTACGGCTGACAAATTCGACATATTGGGGATCGCTGTCATTATTCGCTAATTTACTTATCAGTTCTAACTTACCCGCTTTTATAAAATTCGATGAACACCAAAATATAAATTTTTACTAACTTCTATTTAAAAAAAAAATAGTTACGTGCTTGTTTTAGTTGAGATGTTAGAGCAGAATTGGACGGGGACTGCTGTGCGCGATCGCGGGTCGCCCTAGGTGGCAAATCACCGCAAGTCCTACGCAAGGGTTGTCTGGCTTTGACTGCGCCAGTCAAGTCTTTGTTGTTTGAGAATAGCCTATGCCAGAACCTTGAGATTGCGATCGCCCGTTACTTAGGCATTGCTCAAAAAAACCCAGTGATTGCGCTAACGGGACGGTTCTCAGTACGGTTGTAGGTGTGATTTTTTCTTTAATTGTCACAGTCAATCCAGTTAAAAAATCGGTTTCCGAGAATTGGAAAATTTTTAATTGGAGATTCGATTTACTGCCTTTTATAGTTGACATTGCCACTAAACTCATTGATATTATACCTCTCCAAAAAGTCCCAAACGGGAGCATCTCATATTTGTAAAAACACTTCTTCTGGCTCCTTCCTTCTTCCTCTTTCCTTCTTCCTCTTTCCTCCTGCCTCGCAGCCTCGGGCCTTAAAACTCCAATTTCTAGCTTAACTGCTTTCATTGAGATGCTCCCTCCCAAACCTTCTCCTCGGTTGGTCGCTAAGGGCTTTCGACTTTCTTAATAAAAACTGTCCAGTTTTATTGTGAGATTTTTTCGTGATTTTTTTGACTCAAATTGGCTGGCGAGCGCATATAATTATTGCTCCGATCCGCCAACGAACTAACCCGCATACCACTCGAATTACACAACGAGTAATTTTCGGTTTTTAAGCGAAACCTTTCTGCTGCTACTCGGAAAATTTTTATCAGTCTAATTAGATGTTCTACCAAGATGCTTGTTTTGGCTTTTGACTGATTATCTTTCTGTTGAGCGGTAGTCAGCTCCGCTCCAGGATTTTTTTGTGAGGGGTATCAATTCTTGGTCGAGTGCATAGGCTTTGTCCCCTTGAAAAATTTGCCAGAGACTTAGTTCTAATTCTCAAGCGCGCCAGATTGTTATATCTGCCGTCGCTCCTGTTTTTCCCACAACTACATCAACTATTTCACTGCCAGATGGCATCACAACTACTTGGTTTTTTAAAGTATGTCTTTTCTGCTTGCCAGAATAGCACGTTTTCTGTTTTTCGTTGGATTTCGGTCTTGGTATTGGCTGCTCGTAGCTATCTACTACTAACTCAAACCCGGCTCTAATTTCTTGAGCCCACTCCCATTTCACTTGAGTTTTTTTTATCGGCTCTAATAGAGAATCCGGTAGCAAGTCCCTAAAAATTTTTATCCACCTATGAAATATATAATTGGCTGCAGATTCACTCACCCTAAATTGGATTCCCAACATTTGAAAACTGGGCAGATGATGCCAGTATACTAATGTGAGAAGGATTTGCTCTGCAACCGCCAGTTTGGGGGGCGACCTCCGACTGGTTTGATAATGTGGGTTTTCTGACTTGCGACAGCTTTTTGATGCCGATCGAGCGCGCTTGATGCGTCAGTAATTAGTCTTATTAGTTGGTTGTAACTTAAGCCTAAAAGTCTTTGGGTTTCTGAGGGATGTTTTTCTATGTGTGCCAGGAGTTGATTCATTTTTTTTAGGTAAAATTCCATTATAATTTATGTGCGATCGCCCGCCTATTTATTTTTTGGATAGGTCTAATAGTTGGGAGCATCTCACTTTTGCAGTTAAGCTAGAAATTGGAGTTTTAAGGCAGGAGGCCCGAGGCTGCGGGGCAGGAGGAAAGAGGAAGAAGGAAAGAGCCAGAAGAAGTGTTTTTACAAATATGAGATGCTCCCTAATAGCTCTCTTAGCTAAGTCATCCAAATTTTACTGTTAACGGGACTTAAACAAATTTCAATCCCAAACAAAAGCCTAACCTTCTATGTGCAAGGCAAATACGCCACTATTATCTTGCAGCCAACGGACAAATCGATAAGATATGGCTGTTCTCAAGGCTAACAATGCCTCGCAAAATGTTTAAAGGTTTCAATATCCAATGTCGTCTCAATCCTTTAGTTAACTGTTGCCAAACAATAAAAATCTAGACGTATAAAACTAATATCAACAGTCGAGTACGCAAAAACCCGGCCTCTGCACGTAATTTGGTCATATACGCTCGATCGCGAAAACGAAATACCGGGTTTTTTGGTCTCGTGCATCCAGGAATGTTCATATTCTTTTAGCCTAGCCAACATGAGAGCCTCACGTTCAAACACTTCCACCCAATTACGCCCTTGAATAAGTTGTTATTATCCATGTGCCATTTCCTTGAGCCACCCCAGATTTGGTAATTAAATAATCTACTTCTGTCGCTTCAGATAAACTAGCAGCATTCATCACGATAGGTATTGTTTTAATTTCTGAAAATATTGATAAATTACCTGGCGGTTTTTAGCTAATCAGGCTATATATTTTAAGTTATTTGGTTATAATTGCTAAAAAAATTACGGTTGTTTCCATACCTAGTATCTACTAATACCATTCCCGATACTAAGCCTCTCTCCCGACATTTAGGATCGCGAATTAAATAATTTACACTCTTGAAAGTGGGGTGGGTTCTCGTAGCCCGCCCTTTCTGGACGGGCGGGACGCCCATCCCACAAGAACATCACGCATTGTAAGTTATTTAATTCTCATTCCTTATCTACCAATTTTAATGCTATATCTGGCTTTATTATAGAATCTGGGTTGGCTTTCCCTCCTGGAACGTGAACTCGCGTGTTGATATAATTCAACGTCTAATGGTAGGCTATGTAACTCCGTTATATAAATGGGCCGTCACTACTGCTACCGCGTTGCCTGTTTTCCCGATTTCACGCCATATATTGCCGATCGACTCCAGCGGTTTCTCTACCACTTTTTCGGTGTCCCGAATCATCTATTATCACAGTCAAGCAGATTTTGATCTTGGTTTGATTTATGCCTAAATTACCTGTAGTAGTCGTTCGTTGACAAGAGGCGCATCCCAAATCGCTTCTGTCAAGAAATGGTGTAATTGGTGGTAAACCACTCCTACTGCTTTGTTTGACATTTGTGTTAACTTTTTCGCTCATCTTCCACCCATAGATATCTCCAAAAAAGCCTGTAATATAGTTTCCGGTTGCATCGGAATGATAGCGAGGATGCGGGGCCGGGCCGTCTCCCTACCCCCGATAGATTGTAGAGAAACGGCCAGGCGCGGTGTCTTGACTGTGGGTAATATTAATTCCGATGCTACCGGAGTTGATATCAAGGGCAGGCAGAATGCCTACCCCACGAATTATTGGAGATGTCTAACAATCTGTTAATCAACCTCCCAAATAGTGTGTAAACCCGTTGTCCAACGTTTCACGGAGACAGCATCACACTCACCGCCGCAGCCAAAGAAGTACCGCACCACGGACAGCCCGCACTCAAATGCGCGTAAGGCGAAATTCGGCTGCACTTAGGACACTGCAAACCATATTTTGAAGGCCCGGTCGGCTGAGAGTTACCCGGTGCGGGAGGCCCGAACAGCAAAACTGTCTGCGGCGCAGCTACCGCCACCTCCGTCACATTCACCACATCGATTTGCACTTGGCCTAAATGGATGCGGCTTCCGGGTTTCAATTTTGCTTCGCCTCGGGCGAGAATTTTTCCGTCTACCAGCGGCGGATTGCTTTCGCGCAAATTCCGCACTGCATACTCCTGCAATTCCTGATTAAAAAATATTTCAACGTGCAGACCCGATACGCTGGGATGCGACAATACTATATCGCACTTCGCCGGATCGCGCCCGAGCCTCACAGTTCCCGGATTTTTACTCTGCTGTCCGTTTTTAATCGTGTGAGTTTGACGCACCCCAGCTTCTGTCCATACTAAAGTGAGCTGGTTTGTCATGATTGTATAGTTTGCGGAAAAATATAGAAAAATATTAGCTGATTTATTTTGAGGACGGACTTCCTCACAAAAAAACTTCATTAGAATTATTGACGCAGGCTCGATCGAAGTTCTGACAATATTATGTGGAGTTAAACAAAAAAACCTCGACTTCGAGGCTTTTAGGGATCGTATTCGCTTTTTTTGAGATACTGAGTTGCGCTTGCCAGGTTTTCTTTCCCGCAAAACTATTGACCCCTGTGCAGCTTGGTTAAAGATTTGCCGTTAAAGATTGAGCAGCGATTGCTAAA
The DNA here is from genome assembly GCF_036704965.1 of Microcoleus sp. F10-B2. Taxonomy (NCBI): domain Bacteria; kingdom Bacillati; phylum Cyanobacteriota; class Cyanophyceae; order Oscillatoriales; family Microcoleaceae; genus Microcoleus; species Microcoleus sp. F10-B2. The sequence continues at coordinate 7,068 of NZ_JAUBTB010000135.1, forward strand.
AACTAATTGCTGTGCGGTTTTCAGATTTGCGAAGCTTTGGTGCACTAGGGGCGGTTGTTGGAGGTTAGCCGATCGAACTACGTCTGGGAATTCGATCGCCCAACCTCCTCAAAGGCTCAGTGTCCTAATGCTCGATCTCACACTGCAACTGTACAATCTTTGATTGCATGGCAAGCTTTGAGAACTTATTCACTTTTGCGGCTTTTCCGACCGCCTTCGCGACCAATTTGAGCCATGTGTTCGCGATTTCTGCTGACAGCTTCGCCCCCTTTCTGACCAGCTTCTCTGGCTTCTTCAGGGGTGAATTCGTGTGCAGTTCCTTTCTCGTGTGCAGCTTTTCCGCCTTTGCTAGCAATTGCACGCTGTTTTTCTGCATCCATAGAAGCGAATCCGCGTTTGCTTTTCTCAGCCATGACTGTCTCCTTGTTTTTTTCTGATTTTTTAGCTCGATCGCGCCTTCGCCTCCCACTGTCGTGGGTACTCCCACGGGCGTGGTGAGATATCCGACGGTAAATTATGAAACCTCATCTGACGAATGTAAGCTTTTGGTTTAACTCGCAGGATGACTATTTCATAGTTTACAAATGTGAACTAAAAATAGTTCACGCCCGGGCACTATTTTTATAGCCGCCAATGTTTAAGCAGGTTACTGTCTTTCAATCATTCTAGAAATCCCCCAACTTTTATACCTCTTTCTCAGGTATAGTCATTCTTTAGTTCGCTGGAAGGATGGAACCCAAAGCTGATTGGCGGTAGACTCAGAGGATTTTTCGACTTAAGGGCGACACCTCAAAAATTAAAAGTCCAAAGAGGGATGCTTTTTTGGTCTTTTTGCTTTTTTTTTTGATGCCTTCGGCGCTTGCCAGTTATCCCTATGTTAGTTGGTCTGCCGATCTAGTTGTTTCTGGTAAGCGATATTTTGGGGCGCAGCGCAGGACGTACTCGATCGCACTTCTCAAGTTTACCTTATGACCGATCGAAACATAAATCGGTTTTACCCCTGTTTGCGTCCTCAGCGCTGCCCCTACCGTCGATCCCTCCTGCAACAAGGGTTGCCAACTGCCCCGGTCGATCCCGACTTCTGAATGTTCTCCAATAAATCGAGTTTTGGCAACTCCGATCGTGGCAATTCCTGTCAAAACCCCCAAATGGCACGCCAGACCGAACCTGCGGGGATGAGCAAGTCCTTGACCGTCGCACAATATCAAGTCTGGCCTCAAACTGATATTTTCTAAAGCATCGAGGACTGCAGGCACTTCTCGGAAAGACAGGAAACCGGGAATGTAAGGAAAAGTTGTAGGACTGCGAACGACAGCTTGCTGCTGCAACTGCAAGTCGGGGAAGCTCAGAATTGTGACAGCGGCCCGCGATAGGCCGTGTGCACTGTCGTAGCCGACATCTACGCCTGCGACGTACCGAACTGTGTCCAGTTGATTTTCGGTAATTACCTCTGACCGAAGCTGTTCTTGAATGGCGATCGCCTCTTCAATTGTCTGCGGCCAAGGGTGTCGCTGCAACATTAGACATCTTTCTTCAACCGTTCTCATCTAAGTTTAACTTATTTTCGGCTATTTTTAAACTCGGATTTTTATCGTTTGTCGCTATAAATTCCCTACTTGGGCAACGGTCTTTTTTTCTACTGTGGAGGGTTGAGCGAGGTTGCCGCCGGCCAATTCTACATATCAAGTCTGTACATCGTAGGCTGAAATTCTATCTTTTGCTTGTACTTGCACCAACCCCTAAAGCTTTTACCGGCACGCACCTCCCATTTACCATTAAAATTCACCCACACATTAGCTGTTCAATTCCGATATTTTCGCTCTCTAGAAAGCTTTCTCTCTCTGATGACATTTTATCGCTTTTCGGAGAGCGATCGGGCTATCTATTTACTTTTTCTTTATCTAAAATTGTCCTCGCTGTCAAGACAAGGGAAACATTTATTCATCAACGATCTCAGCCAGGTACAAGTGCCATTGTTCGTACCAGAGCATCAATGCAACGGCAATCTACTATTTTTTGAATTTAAGAGGATCTCGGACTATCAAACATATATGAGTTTTACGAATAAAAATAAATGAATTTATGAGTTGTTGCACCATTAACATGAAGTTATAATTTTAGATAATAGCGAATAGAACACTAACATCCAGTAAAACAACCTAGCTGAATTAACATATGAAAACCATGCAAAGTGTTCGGTACAACCTAGCTCTCTACATCGTCGGTGGCATCGTCTTCATCATCGCCGCCTTAATTTTAAGACCTTTTGCCATCGTCGGCGCAGGGGAACGCGGCGTCATGATGCGATCTAGGCAAAATTCAAGACGCGATTCTTGATGAAGGCATCCACCCGATTTTACCGATCGTCACCTCTGTAAAAACGCTCAGCGTGCGGGTACAAAAAACCGATTTGAAAGCAGATGCAGCATCCAAAGATTTGCAAAGCATTACTACAGATTTGGCAGTCAATTGGAATGTTGAACCCGCCAAAGTCAATCAAGTTTTTCAACAGATAGGAGACGAAGAACAAATTGTTACGAGCATCCTGAGTCCGGCAATTTCTGAAGTTCTCAAAGCAGCAACTTCTAAAAAAACCGCAGAAGAAATTATCACTAAGCGCACGGAACTCAAAACAGAAATCGACAATAGCCTCAAAAAACGTTTGGAACCTTACGGGGTCATCGTCAGAGATGTTTCGTTAATAAATTTTGGCTTTTCTCCAGAGTTTAGCAAAGCCATCGAAGCCAAACAAATAGCAGAACAAGAAGCTAAACAGGCAGAATTTACAGTTAAAAAAGCCACCCAAGATGCTCAAGCTGAAATTAACCGCGCTAAAGGTAAAGCTGAAGCTCAACGCTTGCAGCGGCAAACTTTAACAGCCGAAATTTTGCAGCAGCAAGCAATTGAAAAATGGAACGGCCAGTTTCCCACAGTAATGGGAGGAGGCGGAACTTTGCCGTTAATTAATATTGCGCCGCCGAGTTCTCAAGCTGCAACTCCTGCTAAATAAGCTGCTGCGGATCGTGATTGCCAGGGCGCGGGGAGAAGGGGAGAGGGGGAGAGAGTCTGAGGGGGATAAGAATTGAGGGTTGTTCACTGCGGAAGTGAAGATCTGCTTTTTTTAAATGCCGAACAGCAAGTGTAGAAAATACAAGTAACAACTAACGTGAAATCCAGCTTACTTAAATGCCGAGATACAATTTAGGTTGCGCGAGTCCTGAAAAACGTTAGAGTAAGAAACAACTCGGAAATTGTAAAGGTTTGCTTGAAAGTTCGGCTGATGGGAGATCGGGAGAACCAGTCAATTTCTAATTTAGGTGAAGTGGGGGGGGCAGACGATCGCCATACTGCGTCAGACGCACTGTGGCTGCGCGATCGAGCCTTGGCAGCTACTAGCAGCGGCATTGTTATTGCTGACGCCAATGCACCCGACTGTCCCATAATTTATTGCAATCCGGCCTTTGAACGGATGACAGGTTACTGCGCCGATGAAATCTTGGGGCGCAACTGCCGATTTTTGCAAGGCCCCGATACCGATCGAACTACCGTAGCTAACATCCGCGACGCCTTGCGCCAAGGTCGAGAACTGCAGGTGACAATCAAAAATTACCGCAAAGACGGCACTGCTTTTTGGAACAAATTGTCGCTGTCTCCCGTGCGAGACGACAGCGGTAATTTGACTCACTTCGTCGGAGTTCAGTTCGACTTATCCGAACGCATAGGAGTGCAGGAAGCATTGCAGCAAGCTAACGACCAACTGCAAACGATTTTGGAAGCAGTTCCGGGAACAGTATCTTGGGTGAGCTCGGATTTGCGCTATTTGGGGGTTAACCAGCACTTAGCCAAACTGCACAATTTGCCGCCGTCGGCTTTTGTCGGTCAAGATATCGGTTTTCTGGGCGCTAGCTCGGATTTTCACTCTTTTGTAGTGGAGTTTTTTGCCGGCGACGCTACGGAAGCGGTTAAAGAACTCAGCGCTAAGGTGAAAACCGACGGCGGACAGTCGGCGGGACACTATTTGATTGTTGCTCAAAAGTACGATCGCGGCAAAGCAGCTTGTCTGGTAGGGATTGACATTACCGAGCGCAAGCGGGCAGAAGAAGCTCTGGTGCTGACTCGCAAGGCGCTGGAAAGTTCGAGCGACGCGATCGGCATCAGCGATGCTTTCGGCACTCACATCTACCAAAATCAAGCGTTTTCTCAGCTATTTGAATGGGAAACCGCACAGGAATTTAAACTCGCTGGAGGTATAGCGACAGTTTTTGCTGACTCCGCAGTCGCAAGCGAGGTACTCGATACCGTCGCCCAGGGTTATTCTTGGTCGGGTGAAGTTACTAACCGCACTAAAAGCGGCAAAATTTTGCAAGTCCTGCTGCGGGCAGATGCTATTAAAGACCGAACAGGGAAAATTATCGGTCTGATTTACATGAATACCGACATTACCGATCGCAAGCGCACGGAACAAGAACTGCGGCAAAGGGAGAAGCGCTTTCGATCGCTGATTGAAAATGCTAGAGACATTATTGTAATTCTCGACGAGAAAGGCTTTTGCCGGTATGTCTCTCCTTCCCTAGAGCGGATTTTGGGCTACCCGACGGCGGAAGTGCTCGGCAGATCAGTATTTGAGTTGATTCACCCCGACGAATTGCCGATGGTGGATCAAGTGTTCCAAGGTATCATCCAAATGCCAAGAGTGGGCCTGGGATTGGCAGAGTACCGAGTGCAGCACAAGGACGGTTCCTGGTGCGTGTTGGAAGCGGTGGCGACGAATTTGCTCGAAGAACCTTCGGTGCGGGGAATTGTTGTCAACTGTCACGACGTGACTGAACGCAAGGTGGCTGAAGACCAATTGTTGCACGATGCTTTGCACGACGCGCTGACGGAGTTGCCGAACCGCGCTTTGTTCACTGACAGGTTGGGACAAGCTTTTGCCCGCGCGCAACGGCATCCCAGCTATCAGTTTGCGGTGCTGTTTCTGGATTTGGACAGGTTTAAGGTGATTAATGACAGCCAGGGACACCGCACGGGCGATCGGCTGTTGGTGGCTGTGGCTCGCCGTCTCTTGACTTGTTTGCGGCCAGGCGATACGGTGGCGCGTCTGGGGGGAGATGAGTTTGTGATTTTGCTGGAAGAAATTCACGGTGTTGATGAGGCGATCGCCCAAGCAAAGGAAATTCTCAAAACGATCGAACGACCGCTTTATTTGGAAGGTAATAAAGTTTTAATTACTGCTAGCATCGGCATTGCTTTAAGTACCGACAAATATCAGTGGCCGGGAGATATTTTGCGCGATGCTGATATTGCGATGTACCGGGCAAAAGCTCTCGGTAAAGCTCGCTACGAAGTATTTACCAGTGCGATGCACACTCGGGCTGTGGCTTTGATGCACTTGGAACACGATTTGCGGGAGTCGGTTGAAGAACTCAATTTGAACTATTCGATACTGGATTTTGGATGTGGGACGGCGGCAGAAAACTCGCCGATCGGCGAAATCGAACCCAAGTTGAAGCATCCGAAGTCGCAATTTGCTCCTTTTAAATTGGAATGTCCTTTTACTGTTTATTATCAGCCGATAGTTTGTTTAAAAAGCGGCTCAGTTATCGGATTTGAGGCTTTGGTGCGCTGGCTGCACCCGGAACGGGGTTTAGTTTCTCCGATGGAATTTATTGCGATGGCGGAGGAAACAGGGTTAATTACGCCTTTGGGTTTGTGGGTTTTGAACGAAAGCTGCCGCCAAATTATTAAGTGGCAGAGTTTGAATTTACCTGTGGGAAATTCGCGGCTGACAGTCGCAGTAAATCTCTCCGCGAGGCAGTTTGCCCAACCGGAGTCGATCGAACAAATTAAGCAAGTTTTGCAGGAAACGGGTGTTGATACTCGCTGTTTGAAGTTGGAGATTACTGAGAGTGTGGTGATGGAAGATGGGGAAGCGGCGGCGGCGATGCTTTCGCAGTTGAGAGACTTGGGAATTGAGCTGTGCATTGATGATTTCGGCACTGGTTATTCATCTCTGAGTTATTTGCACAAGTTCCCGATTAATATTTTGAAGGTCGATCGCTCTTTTGTCAGCCGCGTCGGAGAAACTGGCGAAAATTTGGAAATCGTGCGGGCGATCGTCATGCTGGCGCGCAGTTTGGGGATGGAGGTAGTGGCAGAAGGGGTCGAAACCGCCGTCCAATTGGCTCAAATGCGGGCGATCGGCTGCGAGTACGGTCAGGGGTACTTTTTCTCTAAACCTCTCGACAGCGAGGCAGCTACAGCGTTGTTGAGCCGATCGCCGAAATGGTAAACAGAACCAAATGTTTAATATCAAATCCGGTAGCATCGGAATTAATGTTACCCACAGTCAGGACACGGCGCCGTGCCGTTTCCCTACAATTAATCTGGCGTAGGGAAACGGCACG
>NZ_JAUBTB010000136.1:0-13397 GCF_036704965.1 Microcoleus sp. F10-B2
ACGTCATATTCTACCATGCTGTGCCTAGATTGTGAACCTTCTTTTTTTGCTGTTACCCCGATTTATTGAGCGGATACCTCATAAAAATCAGGTATCTGAGAATCCCTAGTTTTTCTTCCTCCCCCTCTTCGGCGAATTCTCTTTTGATTCAAGGTGGGTTCTGATTCACTTTTTAACTCCTTAATTCCCTTGGCTATTGTATTTCTGTCTACTCCCAAAACTCGGGCTATGTAAATAATTCCACCACGACCAAGTTTTACCGCTTCTATCGCTGCATATTTTCTTTGGTCTTTTTCAGATAAAGACTGATGATGTTTGAGCATTAAAGCAGTAATTTCGTCTGAGTAATACATAAATTAAGTTAGTAAGAAATGATTCAAATCAACAAATCATCAGCGACACAAGAAGAAACAAGTAGGTATAATATTTTACATCTATACCGAAACATGAACCTATTCATATTCACTCATTTATTTATTATACATCGCTGATGTTATTAAATTTTCATTCCTTACACAATTAGGGCTGTTGATTCCATCATTACAGAAAAAACTCTAATTGTAGGGTGCTTATGGGCGCACCATCGCTATGCCTGTAACAAATCCAAATCTGTCAACAGTCTCAAAAATACTTGACAGTGAAATTGCCTCGGTGTAGTATAGAGGTAGTGCAAAAACTTAAAAACATGAGACTAAAAAGTTGGGAGTCTCCCCGCAGTGAGGGCAGAAACTCCAAAGGCAAAGGCGGAGCGGCAAGAGCTCGACAGCTCAAAAAGCAACAGCAAACTCTGCGAAAACAGTTAAAAGCTCAACACGATCGACAAAACCACCAACAAAATCATCAAGGGAAGGAAACCAATAATTCCTTCCCTTTTTTTGTATCTTTCGGCTGCTGCTCAATCCCGCTGAATGTTCGGACAAATCGTGCTAGTAATGCTCGCCTGCGAGGGTTGCTCTTGCCAGCAGTTGAGAATGCCTTGCAACTCCCCCTTCAAAGTTTCTAAGGCTGCAATTTGCACCGAAATTTCCTCTACCTTAGCCGTTAGATGCTGCTTCGCTTCAAAGCAAGGCAACTCTCCCCGATCGCGAACTTGTAAAATATCCTTAATCTCCTGAAGGCTCAAACCCAGAGCCTGAGAGCGTTTAATAAACGCTAACCTGTTGAATACCGCTTCCCCAAACAAGCGATAACCAGCGGGCGAGCGCTCCACCGCGGGAGACAGCAAGCCCATCTCCTCATAGTAGCGAACAGTTTTCACCGACAAACCGCTACAGGCAGCTACGGAGCCAATTTTGTACAGTTTCTCGGCAACAGAAATATTCATAAACCAAGCATTAAAGATCGACGATGGAAAGACTTTCTTGCCATATCTTTTGGTGCCTCAGATGCAGCGAGTCGATCGTCACCTCACCCAGTCGCCATTGCCGCGTAACCTTAATAAGGAGGATTTTTTTTAGACACGTTAAGCACGGGCAACTGAGGTCTAGAAGACTGAGGAGGAAGATAGTATTCGGGAGCAGGTGCGGGTTGTTCGGCTCCAGAGCGGTAAATTTGCCACCAGCGGAGAGCCATCGCCACCCCAGCGGTACCCAGCCCAAAAGCCAATAAAGAGCCGCTCGCACCGATGCTGCCGATGGCTGCATCGACAACGCCCACTGTCACAACAAAGCTGGTAATTGGCTCTCTACGGTAAGCTGACCTCAAAAGTCGCGTCCACGAAGCATTCATTTGGTTTTACTCTGTTCTATATTTATTTACAATCTCTAAAACTTAGAGTTGGCGGAACGATCGGGATTTCTAGCTCAAAGACTAGCTTCACCTACATTAATCTTCTCGCCTGTGGGGAATTGTACGGGAGCGAGGCAAAATTGCCAAGCTTGTCAAATCAAAATTCCACCCCATATACACCTCCAAAAGCCAGCTATTGCATTCGGGAACCGATCTCTCTCGACAGAGAAGTCGCTGGGCTTGTTTCTAATTAATATTTTAATCAATTCCCGAATTTGTCGCGGTCAGCAGAAGTCACACCCGCTGCCCGAAGAGTCAAGACAAAGTGTAAGGCTGACCGCGCCATTGCTAAAATTAGTTGAGACCTAACCAGGACAGCAAGCCCTGGCCTGTGACATACTCGATAATTAAAGTTAGAGAAAAACCGATCATCGCGGCTCGACCGTTAAGGCGTTCCGCGTAGCTGTTGAAGCCAAACTTTGGCTGTTCTAGTTTGGGAGTGACGGTGGGTTGTAGTTGTGTCATTGCTTTGAGTACCTGGCGATCGACGCTATTCAAATGTGAAATCCAATGTTAGTTACAATTCTTAAACATTGCTACTTCTATTATAAAGAGGGTTAACCGCCGTCAAGCGTCCCCGAAGAGAAAAAACTGCTGCCAACTAATGCCAATTAATTATACCCGCTCAAAATATGACTAATCAGTTAGATAACGATAAGCTTCCTGTCGCCGTACAGCGAGTTGCCTTTGCCCTTCGTACAACAGGCTGGGTTTGCTTCTGGGTACAGTTAGTGCTAGCGGTGGTAGCGGGGATCATTTTGCTCTTTGCCATCCCCTTCGCCATCCCCAGCACTACCACCGCTGCGGGTTCAAACAGTGCCGGCACCGGCGGGGGGGTATTTTTTGCCATTTGCGGGCTGGCCGTACTCGCTTACAGCGTATATCGCTCTTTCCGCTTCACTCGCTTGTCGAGACAACTGCGATCGCCCGCTAACGCTGTCCGCCCCAAAAAAGCAGACACCATCAAAGAGGTGCGGCTGTCACTGATGAGCAACTTGTCAGGAATGCTGCTGACGCTGATCGGCGCAGAAGCCATCAGCGGCACGCTTTTAGCCAAATCTCTAGCTCAGCCGCAAGCCTTGTTCGGTGCCGCAGTTGATTTGGGTCGATTTATTCAGCCCCTAGACATATTTGTGGTACTCGCCAATACTCACGCCACTGTTGCCCATTTTGTCGGGATTTTCGGGGCTCTTTTTTTGCTCGATCGCATCCACAAGCAATAGACAATCTGTAAGTGGGAATCGGTAAGCGAGAATCGCGAATCAGCAATTGCGACTCTCCCACTCTCCCACTCTCCCCCATCTCCCTCACTCTGCCGCTCTCTGCCAGCCGATATCCGGAATCACTGCCAAGCTGTCGAAGAACCTACTCAGATACCTTCTAGCAAGACAACTTAAATATCATGGCACTGAAACCCGAGGCTTATTTTGGGGTGACAGATCACGCAACTATTGAAATTTCTCAAGACAGTTGTCGTTCTGTCCTCGGTCAAATAGAAGCTGAACTGCTCTGTAGCGACACTTACAGCCAGGCTCTAGCTAGCTTACAAACCATGTTGGGCGAAGCAGCCTCCGCTGCCGAAATTTTAATTAGAGCAGTTAGCAGAGAAGCCGTCAAGCTCGCATTTGATCGATTTCCCAAACCAAACAAAATTGAACCGCAAGTAGCCGAACAGAGTTTTGCTGCTGTAAGTCCCGCCATTGAGACGGTGACAGAATTTAGAGAATTGGAACCACCAGTAGCTGTTCCTGTCTTCTATTGGCGCAGCGCTACTTTGGAAGCGCCGCCCCAAACCGAGTCCGACACTGAAATTGTCGATCGAGACACTAACATTTCACAAGACAGCAAACAAGCGCCCCAAGACGAAATTAAACTCGAGTCGGCTGCGCCTGCAACTGTCACCATCCCCGGAAAATCCTTCCTAGGGTTCGGTTTTCCCAAGAAGCCGAAAAAACTCACCAAGGAAGAAGCAGCAGCAATAGCTGTTCAACAGCGAGAAGAGTGCCTGCGGGAGTTGGGTAGAGAATTGCGCAAGGGACGGCAAATTCGATCCCTATCCCTCCAACAACTCCACAGTCAAACTCTTGTGCCGCTGCACCACATCGAATCGATCGAAAATGGGGAAATCGAGAAACTGCCCCAAGATATTTACGTTAGAGGTTTTATCCGCAGGCTGGGCGACACCTTGGGACTAGACGGCACCGCGATGGCGAATGCTTTGCCCAAAGCCGCTCCTAGCCCAATTCCCAGCACGTATTTATCTGTTTCCGACTCCGAGTCGGCCGAAGGCTTTCAAATGCGTCCGGTACATTTGTACATCGGCTACACCGCTTTGATGGCTGGGGCTGTAGGGGGTTTGGGTTGGCTGTCGCAGCAACCCGTGGTCCCCGGAGCCCAGGCAGTACCTCCAACGCAGGTGACACCGCCAGCCTCAGTTGCACCGGCTCAAAAAAGCCCAGCCCCGACGCCTAAACCCGGTTTGAAGAAGTCTGCCAGTCACGGGGGAATGATTGTGGGGGCTGACATGGCCCCGCCGGAGGTGATTTTTGGTTAGAGTCTGTCACGGTGATTTAACGGCGGATTCCTCTGAGTACAGGACGCAGAAACCGGGTTTGATGGGCGAAAATACTTCCTTAAGTCCTCGCTCAAAGTTAAAAACCCGGTTTCTTTAAGTAAGGAGTGCGTGCTGGACTGCCTCTGTAATTCAACAGCTAATTTGAAAGGCGATCGAAGTTGGGAGTCGTGGCGCAGAAACCCCGTTTCTTCAGGTAATTAATTCAGAGAAGCTTCATGGTGTCGGTCGATTAACAATTAAAGATTACAGAATTGACTCCACAGCACAGAGCGAGTTAAAAACCCGGTTTCTTCGTATATTTCTCGTTACTAAATCCGAGATTTTGATCGTAAACTGGGTTGAGCAAGGCAAATCTGCGTCCAAGACTATAGATTTTAGATTAAAGAAGTGACTCCACACATGGATGAAGGTGGGGGCTGGAACTAAAATCTAAACTGTGATTGCTCTCCACAACTCCTGTGTTCAAGCAAGTATCCGTATGCAGGTGAGATCGGAAATGGAGTTTCTGAGACTGGACCTGCGCCAGGACTGCTTCCGGGCGAGCAATCGCCGGGCCCTTTAACGAAAGTGAATTTTCAACTGCATCAGGAAACCCGATATGTGCGATAAACTATCTATTTGACCAGTCCTAAAAGAGGTTTCCGATAAGATGAGTTCCCCAGCCACCGCTGCTTTCTCCGATATCGATCCGCTATCGACTCAGCCGCCGACAGTCACGAGTTTGGCGGCACCAGACAGTGCTTTGGTAACGGCGGCTCAACTGCCACAAAAATCTTGGACAATAGAAGATAGCGAGAAACTGTACCGAATTCAAGGTTGGGGCGAACCCTATTTTTCGATCAATGCTGCCGGTCACGTTACAGTGTCTCCCAAGGGCGATCGCGGCGGTTCCCTCGATTTGTGCGAACTGGTAGAATCCCTGAAACAGCGAAATTTGGCTTTGCCCCTGCTGATTCGATTTTCTGATATTTTGGAAGACCGGATCGAGCGCTTAAATTCGTGTTTTGCCAGAGCGATCGCTCGCTACAATTACAAAAATGTCTATCGCGGTGTGTTTCCAGTCAAATGCAACCAGCACCGACAATTAATTCAAGATTTGGTGCGATTCGGTCAACCCCATCACTTCGGATTGGAAGCCGGCTCGAAACCGGAATTAATGATAGCTTTGGCAACCTTAAAAACCCCAGGCGCTTTGTTAATTTGTAACGGTTACAAAGACCGCCAATACATCGAAACTGCTATTTTGGCCCAGCGGCTGGGGCAAACTTCCGTAATTGTGCTGGAGCAAATTGAGGAAGTAGAACTCGCAATCGCTGCGAGCATTGCATTAGGAATTAAACCGATTTTGGGAGTGCGAGCAAAACTCACTACCAAAGGCGTTGGCCGCTGGGGAGGTTCCACGGGCGATCGGGCAAAATTTGGCTTGACAATTCCGGAAATTATCCGCGCAGTCGGCGAACTCGAAAAAGCTGGAATGCTCGAATGTTTGCAGTTACTGCACTTCCACATCGGCTCTCAAATTTCCTCAATTAGCGTCATCAAAGATGCCATTCGAGAAGCCAGCCACATTTATGTAGAATTAGCTAAATTGGGAGCTAATATGAACTACTTGGACGTAGGCGGCGGGCTCGGCGTTGACTACGACGGCTCTAAAACAAACTTTCACGCTTCCAAAAACTACAATATGCAAAACTACGCTAACGACGTAGTAGCGGGAGTGAAAGATGCCTGCGACGAGCGCAAAATCCCGGTACCAATTATCATTAGCGAAAGCGGGCGGGCGATCGCTTCTCACCAATCAGTGTTAGTTTTTGACGTACTCGGTACTAGCGATGTCCCCAGAGAAATACCCGAACCAGTAGATGAAAAGGCGCACCAAATTCCTCGTAATCTCTACGAAATTTACCAATCTATCACTCCCGAAAATTACCAAGAAGTTTATCACGATGCTATCCAATTCAAGGAAGAAGCAGTCAGTTTATTTAACTTAGGCTATTTGGGAATTGCGGAACGGGCGAAAACCGAACAGTTGTACTGGGCTTGCTGCGATAAAATACAGGGAATCGCGCGGCAAAAACAATATGTATCGGAGGATTTGGAAGACTTAGAAAAGGTGATGGCGTCCATTTATTACATCAACTTATCTGTTTTCCAGTCTGTACCCGACAGTTGGGCAATTAACCAATTGTTCCCAATTATGCCAATTAACCGACTCGACGAAGAACCGACTCATCGCGGTATCTTAGCGGATCTCACCTGCGACAGCGACGGTAAAATCGACCAATTCATCGATTTGCGAGATGTCAAGTCGGTTTTGGAACTGCATACTCTCAAACCCGGAGAACCTTATTACTTGGCGCTATTTTTGGGAGGTGCTTATCAAGAAATTATGGGCAACCTTCACAACTTATTCGGCGATGCAAATGCAGTTCACATTCAACTAACGCCTTCTGGCTATCATATCGAACACGTTGTGAAAGGAGACACTATGAAAGAAGTCCTCAGCTACGTACAGTATGATTCAGAAAATTTGGTTGAAAGCATCCGCCGTCAGACAGAAGCAGCTTTGCAGCAAAATAAAATTACTCTTTCGGAGGCTCAACTTTTGCTGCAAAATTACGAGCGGAGTCTCAGCCAGTATACTTATCTTCAGTCTTAAAATGTAGGGTGCGCACTGCGCACCTTACTTTGAGCAATTAGCAATTATTCAGGATTACCTAGAATTTCTGCGATCGCCCGCCGCTCTTCTCCCTGCTGAGTCGGTAAAACTTGGCGAGCGTCAGTAATCAGCCAATCGAGAGCCGCGGCTTGCAAATCGATCGCCGCCCCGGTTTTATCAACGCAGTAACGCCCGAACACAAGTTTATCAACCAACCGCACCTCCGGGCCCAAACGGGAATACTCAAAAATCACGCTGTTTTCCACAGTCGCCCCGCTGCACACCCAACAATTCGGACCGATCATTGTCGGGCCGATTATTTTTGCTCCATCCTCAATGATCGTCATCCCGCCAATGTAAACAGGCCCAGTAATATCAACTTTATCCCAGTTCACAGCTACATTCAAACCAGCGTAAACGCCGGGGCGCACTTCAATTCCCGGAATCGAAACATTTTTAACTTGTCCCAGCAGCACGCTCTGAATTGCCCGCCAATAGTCAGGAACTTTGCCTATATCCACCCACTCAAAGTCCATGCTAATCCCGTAAAAAGGCGCGCCCGCTTCTACTAGCTTGGGAAATAACTCCGAACCAATATCGTATTCTTTGCCCGAAGGGATATAATTGAATATTTCCGGTTCAAAAATATAAATGCCAGTGTTGATGTCGGTACTCAGAGCTTCCTCTACAGAAGGTTTTTCTTGGAAAGCTTTGATTCTACCAGAATCGTCAGTAACAACAACTCCGTAACTGGGAACCTCCTCGCGAGAAACCGATTTCATAACAATAGTAGCGATCGCCCCTTTTTCCCGGTGCCACTTCACAGCAGCAGTCAAGTCCAAGTCAATCAAAGCGTCGCCACACAGCACAACAAAAGTATCGTCAAAAAACGGCGAGAAGTCCTGAATTCGTTTCATGCCACCAGCCGAACCGAGAGCCTCTCCAATCAGTTCTCCCTCCTCAATTCGCCCTTCAAAAGAATAGGCAATTTGTACCCCAAACTTTTGACCGTCGCGGAAGTAGTTTTCAATCACGTCTGCCAGGTGGGAAACATTGACCATAATCTGGTCAAATCCGTGCTGGCGGAGCAATTCAACCAAAAACTCCATCACTGGCTTTTGCAGGATGGGAATCATCGGTTTGGGTATTGTCTGAGTAATGGGACGGACGCGAGTGCCTTTACCGGCCGCCAGAATCATCGCTTTCATTATTAACTTCCTCAACCCTCTGTTAATTGATATCAACTGAACAATTAGATGCTAGCGGTTGCGCTCGAATCGATCGATCACAGCAAAATCATGACCTGTTTATAGGCGACATCGTACCAGGCTATCAATCATTTATTCCCAATTTACCTGGATTTAAAAAACCAGGAATCGGGAATCAGGAAGAACTTTGCACTCCCGCTCTCCGGATTCGGGACTGTGCCGCACAATGTCGGCGAGCTAGGTTCTGCCTGGAATCTTAACCGACGCAGCGTCACAGTTATTAGTTTCGCCGGAGAACCTATACCCTGCAAGCTTAAAGCGCCCGGATTTTGAGGTCTTGATAAAATTCCTCTTGAAGCAACTCTACTTTAGACTGAGCAGACAGCAGCAACAAAGCCCAAAAAATACCCACGCGGTCATGATTTGGTAAGTCAACTTCCCCAGTCGATACCGGGAGTTCTGGGTTAATAGGGGAGTGCAAATCGTTATGATGCCAGAGTTCTAGCAATTTGTCCAAGTCGAGCCAACCCTCGTCAATTTCCTGGCCCCGTTCTGCCAGAAACCGCTCCAGTTGACTAGCAGTTTCCACCAAATTTTCTTGGTGAGCTAGCTCAAAGATAGCCTGGGCAGCTTGCGATCGCATTTTTGAGGTAGGGCGGCGCCGGGGGGTAACAGTCTGCTGCTCCATTGCTGCTTTCATTAGCTGCAACTGCTCGATCAGTTCTGGGAGAGTCACCGGGCGTTTTTGCGGTAGTTGAGCTACACCGCGACGGCGCAATTGCCGCTCTAAATGCTGCGGCAAGTGTCGCCCGCCTGAGTGCTCTGCATCTTCTAGTGCCGGCTCATCGGCAGAGTCGGGATTCGCGGGGGGTTCGGAGAGGACGATACTTTCTGCTTTGAGCAACACCAGCATTGAAGCGTACAAAAACGCTTGGCCGGAGTGGGACAAATCGGAGAAATCCTTACTCTGATCTGCATCGCAGGCGTTCGTAAGCTTGCTCAGACATCGATCGAACACTTCAATTACCTTAACGTCCCAAGGATCGATTTCTCCCCGTTCTGCGAGGTCAATTAAAATTGCGATCCCCTCGGAAATCGTTTCTAAGCCATTTTGGTCTCGGGAAACGGCCATTCGATTTTAGATTTTAGATTTTAGATTTTAGATTTTAGATTTTAGATTTTCCCTCTCCGAAAACGAGAGAGCATATCAAGTTAATTGGCGGTCATTTCTGCAGTTGTGGCCTCAATGGCTGCTATTTCTAAACTTATCGGTTCTGCACTTTCTAACAAAGGTTGTTTGCCTTCTACTTCGGCTTTATAGCGTTCTATATCTTGTTCTAATTCCTGAATCCGCTGCTGTTTTTCGCGAACTTGGCGGAGCTCTTGGCGCGAGGCGATGGTTCGCTGCATTCTCGACCACAGACTGAACAGCCACGCTAGAATTGCCCCTAATCCTGCCGCCATAATTAGTTCTACGCACAGCGGAGCTTTAACTTGGACGCCTTTGATAACTTGAATCGCGACTGGCTGTGTATTTTCGATGCTGAACAATACTAGAGCCAAGCAAATCAGAAAGATGAAGAAGAAATTTAGCGATCGCATTTTCTCTGTTCCTAATTCTCTATTCCGGTTAAGCAAATTGTTTACTTTTTGTCAACTGTTTTTTGGCAGATGAGGAGGTTTTTTTGATAAGATTAAATCTGCTCAATTAACCATAATATCCGGGGATGGGCGGGTTTATGAGATATCTGAGAGTTGATTGAAGAGATTGGTTAACCCGCCCCGCCAGGACATATTCTCTTTAGGTTTGACCGATGTTTTGCGGTTTCTTGCCGATTGAGAGTGCCGGCAATATTTGATATTTCAAAGCAATGCCCGCAGCCACAAATAAGGCAATAATCAGCGCCCCAATTCCTACGGGACTGGGAATCCAGAATATCGCCTCCAAATAGTTAACTTCCCCGGGTTTTAGCTTCCAAACTAACTGCTTTCCCTGCTGATAGCTTTCGGGAACCAGCGCACCGGCGACAGTTTCAATACTTTCGGCACCCCAAGGCGTGTTCAAGCTAAACTCTAGCTCCAACAGTCCCCCCGGACTCAGCAGCAGACTGCCGTTAGAAGAAAGCAGAGAAAGAGAGCGCAAATCCAATTCCAAACTCAACCGATTTCGCAGCACCAATAACAAATTATTCTGCTTGACATTCAGGTGAGATTCAAACTTCGGCAAATCGGTTTCTAACGGACTTCCGACCCGAGATTTTGCGGTTGGTGCGATCGGATTGTAAAATTGGTTGAACTTGTGTTGCAACTCGGCTCCATTATTGAAAGGAATCCTCACTAAAACTTCTGTGGGCGAAAGCCGTTTAGTTTTTCCGTCCAGCAACCTCACCCGGCTTTCTACGCTTTTCAACCATTCTGCAACTGTTTCGCTGCTGAAGCTCGTCAACCTTTCCCCTAGTTTAATGTGCTGCACGATTTCGCCGCGAGTTTGACTCTCAAAGTTAACCCCGACATCGTACTGAACGCATCCAGTCACTAGAGTTAAAAGGCAAAAAACCAAAGGTAAAAGAAAGAAAAAGTGCTTTTTCTTCTTTCGAGTTCCATCCTTGACATTTTGCTCTTTCATTGTACCTTTTTCCCTGTTTTTTCCTATTTGGATGAATTAGCAAAGCGTTGAATTGCCGACACTGTTTCTATGTTTGTTTAGCACGTCTGGACTTACGAACCGCTTTTAACTGGTTCCTAGGCTCTGCCTGGAAACCCATGTCCAGAGGCTTTGCCTCGCAAGCTTTCATCCAAATTCGAGGCAGAGCCTCACGATATGTATTACCAGGCAGAGCCTGGTAACGAGTAAAACCGCACTGAACTTATTGCCTCGAAGCTACACCCAACTGTTGAAACAGGATACTCGGCAAATAGGCTGCACCGCCTACCCATTCGGCTTCGCTGCTCAAATCTGCCAAATTTTTAAACGCTTCAAAAATGCTGCCTGCCACCATTGTATTCTTGACGCGGCCGACAATTTTACCTTTTTCTACTTTATAGCCTAAGTCCAAATTGACAGAAAATTCGCCAGCTAACTGATTGGACTGACCGGCACCTAAAACCTGCTCTACTATTAGACCTTCGTCCATGCTAGCAATCAAGTCTTGAGTGGCGGTATTTCCAGGGGAAATGCAAAAGTTAGTCAAATCAGGGCCTGGGCGAGACAATCCGCTGCGAAAACCGTTGCCAGTCGATCGTACACCAGCGCGAGCGGCCCATCTGCGATCCCAATAAAATCCGGTGACAGTACCTTTGTCTATCAAGACTTTGCGGGTGGTGGGCGTACCTTCGTCGTCAAAGGGACAAGCAGAAGGGCCTAAAGTGGGGTCTTCAAAAAAGGTAAAGCGTTCGTCAAATAAGGTTTCGCCGATTTTGTCGGCTAGGGGAGAGGCTTTTTGAACTACTGTTTGACCTGAAAGGATGGTATCAAACAAGCTGCCGAGGGTGCTAGCGGCGGCTCTGGGGGTAAATAATACTGGGTAGGAACCGCTGGTGATGGTGGCTGGATGTTCGGCGAGGCGGTATTTTTCGAGGAGTGATTGGAGGATGCTGTCGGTGTCCAGGGGGCGATCGCGCGCTACGTCGTAACTGTATGCTTGCATAAAGTCTTCTCCCTTGACCAAATTGCCAGCAATAGTGCCGCTGACTATTTGGCTGTACATTTCGGCGTCAACGTCTCGCGTCGTGGCAACTTTCACGCGACTGGTGCGGACGTGAAAGCCGACATCTACCATAATATCGGGATTGTAGGCGTGAACTTGCTCGATCAGGTTTTTGCCGTTTTCGACTAATTCTTGAGTTGTGGGCGGAGTGTAGGTGGTTTCCGGGCCTTTGAGGTGGAAGTTGGAGGCGAGTTCAAATTCTGCGGGGTCGCCGATTTCGGCTGTTTGAATCGCTGCATCTACTAAATCGTCTATGCGCGTTAAATCTGTGGAACTAGCAAAACCGATTTTGCCTTTGTAAATCAGTCGCAGTGCGACGCCTTGCAGGGCTTTGGTTTGCAGGGATTTGAGACGATTGTTTTCAAATTCGATCGGCGTGTCTTGGCTGGATAGATAATATACTTCAGCGGCATCAGCACGCTGGCGGGCTAATTGCAAAATCCGGTCTACGGTGGAATCGCTCACAATAATCGCCTTTTTGGTTTGGTCTTTTTTTTATTTTAGCGATTTAGGGTGTGGCCAGAAACCGGGTTTTTTCCCAGAATATCGATACACCACCGAAAAGCTGCGAAAAACCCGGTTTCTTTAGTCGAAGTGCATCCATCAATCCCCAGCCATCTGCTGAACCATAGCAATAATTTCTCTCACTGTCTCCGCCATCAATCCCCAGCCATCTGCTGAACCATAGCAATAATTTCTCTCACTGTCTCCGCGTCGGGCGATCGCAAATGCTGTAAAATCTCCAAAGATTGCTGTAAATAATTAAACTTAGAAACCGGGTTTTTTCGTGAATCTGCCGGCTACAGCGAAGTATTTCCATAAAAACCCGGTTTCTCGACACCCGCGCCTAAAACTGAAGAGCATTCCTCTATAATTGTAATTCACACTGTTTAAAAACATAGTTAACGGCTGCAAACAGTCGCTCTAAGTCCTGAATTGTATAGAAAAATTTATTTTGAGTAAACATTTCTAATTTGAGCTTGCCAAACTGCCACATTGCCCCATTATAAACAATACCAAAGATAGTTTGTTCTGGTTCATTGTTAAGTCGCTGCACGGCGATCATTTCTGCCAAACACTGCCCCCATCCTTCATCAAATGCGCTCTCTTTCTTGGCTTCAACTAATATGAAATAGGGCTTGTCAAACACTACTGTGCCGAGGGGTGAGCGCTTCGCCAATATATAATCTGGAATTCCGGACAGATTCTCATTATAGACTAAGGTTTGGTGGCTCCAGAGGAGAAAATTACTGCGATAATTTTTCCAAACTTCTTTTAATACAGGATAAATGATATTTTCACAAATGGCGATTTCCGAGTTGTCAAATACTCCGTCATTGAAAATCAATTCGGCGTTGCTGATGCACGGTATGAATTAACTTTGTATCCGCTCAATAAATCGGGGTAACAGCAAAAAAAGAAGGTTCACAATCTAGGCACAGCATGGTAGAATATGACGT
>NZ_JAUBTB010000137.1:0-13373 GCF_036704965.1 Microcoleus sp. F10-B2
ACTCGCGCTTGGTCTCTGACGATTCACTTTTACCCCCTCACTGCGTGTATGTGCCAGTTGGGGGTGCGGAATGTGGGTTCTAGCCCGCCCCGAACCTTCAATTTAAATGCCCAACAGCTTAGACCAAGACTGTGTAAAAAACTTATTCGGGAACTGGCAAAGGGAAATGATTGTCTTTGCTACGAAAAATTGTAGGAGTCACAAAACTAAGAAAGTCCTGTTACGTACCAGCGATAAATTCGATCGCCCAAAAGCTGAAATTCTTTGCCGCCCGGGAGCAAATCACCTTCTAATCCCGAAATAGCAAACGCTGTTTCTGACTGTTCATCGGGCAAAAGTTGCGATAAATCCGGGTCAGTTTGCTGTAGTTGACCTAAAAACCAAGCGTGCAAACCTCTAACAGACAGCAGGTACAGATAGCTAGCAGTGCGAGGGGTCAATTTTGACACTAATCCGACTAACTCGGTGTTAGCGGGTCAAATCAGCCCTGAGGAAGCAGATTTTTTGCTGCGGGTGCGGTAAGGGAGGTTGCCATAAAATGCCGCTAACACCGACAGCGCCGTGCTATTTTATCCGATTTTTATCCCCTTTGGGGGACGATTTTTGAGGGCGATCGACTGTCGAAGTCTTTTGGCAGCTCCAAAAACCGGGTCTGCCGCCAATTTCCCGAACCGTCCGGGATAGACAAACATCACTAAAAAATCGACCACCTAACACTCAATTTTTTTCAAGGTTTTCCTCTTTGTAAGTAAACAGAAATATCAAGTGTTTAAAATCACATTCTGCGGTACAATTGTCAAAAGCTCGTAGCATCCTCAACTCCGATCCTTAACTATGAACACAACAGAAAAGTCTAAACTCTCCAATCAAAAAACTTTGGAGGCGATGAAGAATTTCTCCGAAACCTACGCCAAGCGCACGGGAACTTACTTTTGTTCGGAGCCTTCCGTCACTGCTGTCGTGATAGAAGGACTAGCAAAGCACAAGGACGAACTAGGTGCTCCCTTATGCCCTTGTCGCCACTACGAAGATAAAGAAGCCGAAGTCAAAGCCGCCTACTGGAACTGTCCCTGCATTCCCATGCGCGAGCGCAAAGAGTGTCACTGTATGTTATTTCTGACGCCAGATAACGATTTCGCTGGAACTAAGCAGGAAATTGGAATGGATCAGATTCAAGCTGTCAGAGACACTATGTAATCGGTTAAGTAGGCGGTCGTGAAATGGCAGCAGTTTGGAAAACAGGTCGTTATTTTTCCTCTTTTTAAGACTTAGCTATTAAAAAAAACCGATCGCCGCCTACTCAAACACACGCCCTCAATCAAAAATCCCCAATCTGCAATCGAATGATAGAGGAAATTCCGCTCGACTTTTGGCAAGGTATCGAACAGTTTAACAGCCAAGAATTTTACGCTTGTCACGATACTTTCGAGGCTTTGTGGATGGAAGCAGGCGAGCCGGAAAAAAGATTTTATCAAGGAATATTGCAAATTGCGGTCGCGCTTTATCACTTAGCAAATCAAAACTGGCGCGGTGCAGTAATCTTGCTGGGAGAAGGAATAAATCGGCTCAGTTATTATCAGCAGACTTATGCCGGAATTTCGGTTGAAGACTTGCTCGGACAAAGTGCTAAACTTTTGAGCGCTTTGCAACAAGCCGGGCCAGAAGAAGTAGCTAAATTTGTACCCTTGTTCGCAGGTACAGAAGTTGCAGGCTTGCAATTGCCGCGAATTATCAAAGTACCAAAAAGTTAAATAAAGGTTAAATAAATGTTTGTATTGGGGTGTGCAGCAGACTTTGCCTCTACACAGAGGAGACCAGGCTTTGTTGCCTGCTCCACAAGCAGATTGATTTGCTCTGGAACGAGCATCTTGCCCGTTCCGGGTCAAGACAGTTCCAGCCACTGAGCAAAACAGCCAATTTTATTGGCTGTTGTCTTGCTAGGATAATTGATTGAGACTCTCGGGTCAATCAATTATCCTCACGAGAACCTTTCTGGCCGTTAAAATAAAATACCTAACTGATAAGCTGTCGTGCATCTAATCTCCAGAGAGAAAAATGTAGATGCCGTGTCCGGCGACCTTTACTCAGTCTCAACAGGCAAGTTAAATGCTGCCGGTAGCTTATCTGTCAGTGTCAAAACTGGAGGTAATGCCGTTGAGCAATTTCACAAATTTTGAGGCTCCAAGCTTATGACGCCCTCCGCTAAACTACTCTATTCCCGAATATTCAAAGGATTATCGCTGCTGTTGCCCCTCACTCTGGCAGGCGCGATCGCCTCTCCCACCTACCCGCAAGCCGGGCCGCCGCGCACTCTCAGCGTGCGATCGGACATTCAAGAAGCCGACTCCAAAACCGGCATCGTGACAGCCAGGGGGAACGTCCAAATCAACTATCCAGCCCGCCAAATACAAGCAACTGCGGCTCAAGCTCAATATTTCAGCCGCGAGCGCCGGATCATTCTCAGCGGAGATGTTTACGTATTGCAGCAGGGCAACAGCCTGCGCGGCGAAACCATAACATACCTCATTGACGAAGGGCGCTTTATTGCCCTGCCAGACAAGCCAGGACAGGTAGAATCTGTCTATCTGGTTGCCCCGGAACAAGATGCGGCAGCCCAAAATGCAGTGGGCCCCCAACGTCCAACTACAGCCCCCCGGTAACAGCGGCTCGCAGCAGCGAAATTTCGCCTCAGCCAAAACATACTACTTGGGATAGATGCGAAATTTCGTCTTTATAAAACTCACAAACTTGAAAAGGTAAAATTTAAATTAGAGACTCGATCGCACAAAGCCGCAGTCTGAAATTTAGCTTGTAGACGTTGCCGGGAGCGAAAATGAAAATTGTACTAGAAAATATTCACAAATCCTACGGAAAACGCAATGTAGTCAGTCGCGTCAACCTTTCGGTAGCCCAAGGAGAAATAGTAGGACTGCTCGGCCCCAACGGGGCAGGCAAAACCACAACGTTTTACATAGCAACCGGATTAGAAAAACCCAATCAAGGAACTGTTTGGCTCAACGATTTAAATATCACTAAATTGCCGATGCACCAGCGAGCGCATTTGGGAATAGGCTATCTCGCTCAAGAAGCAAGCATTTTTCGGAACATGAGCGTGCGCGACAACATTTTATTAGTCCTAGAACAAACTCAAGTGCCGCGCTGGGAATGGCGCGATCGAGTCGATTTCCTATTGCAAGAATTTCGCTTAGAAAAAATAGCATCCAGTTTGGGAATTCAAATCTCCGGGGGAGAAAGGCGGCGGACTGAACTGGCCAGAGCATTAGCCGCAGGGCGAGACGGCCCGATGTTCCTATTTTTAGACGAACCGTTTGCAGGCGTCGATCCGATCGCCGTAGACGAAATTCAAACGATTATTGCCAAACTGCGCGATCGTAAAATCGGCATCCTCATCACCGATCACAACGTCCGAGAAACCCTCGAAATTACCGATCGAGCCTACATCATGCGAGACGGTCAAATTTTAGCCTCCGGGGCGGAAGAAGAACTCTACAGCAACCCTTTAGTGCGACAGTATTACTTAGGTGACAACTTCGTGCGATAGTCTTTTATAGCAACTGCCAAGGGGGCGCCGGATAGATGCCGTAGGGGCGGGTTCGCCTAGATATAAATATCCCAGCCCAGATATCTATAAACCCGCCCTCCTCCCTATAAAAACACAATACAGAAATTTCAATTTTAGATTGAGGAGCCAACTGCAAAAACCCCAAACTATGAAAATAGCAAGATCCAATTCTTTGAATCCCATCAACTGGCTGCCGAGAATTTCCGTAATGGACTGGTACATTACCAAAGAACTAATCGGCCCATTTTTATTTGGCGTCGGACTCTTTACATCCGTCGCCGTCACAGTTGGAGCCTTATTTGAATTAGTCCGCAGAGTAGCAGAATCCGGCCTCCCCTACGGCGCAGCCATAGAAATTTTTCTCCTGCAAATCCCCTACTTCGTAGTATTGGCTTTCCCCATGTCAATGCTGCTAGCAACCTTAATGGCTTACAGCCGAATGTCCAGCGACAGCGAACTCATCGCCCTCCGCAGTTGCGGAGTTAGCGTTTACCGATTGATACTGCCTGCTGTGATCATGAGTTTAATTGTTGCGGGCTTCACCTTTGCTTTGCAAGAGTTAGTCGTACCCGCCGCCAGCTACAGAGCTACTCTGACTTTAGACAGAGCCCTGAAGCGAGAAAAACCGATATTTCAAGATAGAAATATTATCTACACAGAATTTCGCAAACCAGAAAAAGGCGGCGACGAAACCCTAGCCCGCTTTTTTTATGCAGAACAATTTGACGGTCAGCAAATGAAAGGTTTAACAATTATCGATCGCTCCACCCCAGGCCTCAATCAAATAGTTTCTTCAGAATCCGCTACTTGGAATCCCTCAGAAAATACCTGGGATTTTTTCAACGGAACCGCTTATCTAGTAGCTCCTGATGGCTCTTACCGCAATATAGTTAGGTTTCAACACCAGCAATTGCAACTCCCCCGCACGCCCTTAGATTTAGCTGCGAGAGCGCGGGATTTTAAGGAAATGAACATTGCCCAAGCTTTAGAGCGTTTGGATATCCTTAAAAACAGTGGCGACGAACCGCAAATTCGCAAATTAAAGGTGCGAATTCAAGAAAAATATGCTTTTCCTTTCGTGTGCATGGTATTTGGTTTAGTGGGAGCAGCTTTGGGAACTCAACCCCGCCGCTCCGGCAGAGGAACGAGTTTTGGTATTAGCGTAGTTGTGATTTTTACTTACTACGTATTTTCTTTCATCACCAGTTCTATGGGCGTGAAAGCTGTTTTGACTCCGATTCTGTCGGCTTGGTTGCCGATCGTGTTTGGGTTGGGAATCGGGGGATTATTGTTGGTGCGGGCCGCCTCTAGGTAAGTTTTACCAATAAGATTGGGAATGCGGAATTGGGAAATTTTACACTCGCGTATCCGCAGTATTGGGAATTGCTAATATCGTTTTCGTTGCCGAACTTCCTTCATTTAAGGATTAGCAAAAGTATTGATTTCGCCGCCGCCAATGTAGCGTCCCGGAGGCAGCGAGCGGGGTGTAGCAAAAGATTGAGGTTGAATGGGCTGCACGCCCTGATTTGTGTTTTGGGGAACAACTCCAAAGTTAGGCTGCTCCGGCGGTAAGTTAAGCTGACTCGGTTGAGATAGTTTAAATTCAGAATTCGCTGCATTGGGAGAGAATTGAGGGCTAATTATCTTGCTTCCCCCGAGAACAGTCGTCCCAGGGGACTGTCCGACATTGGGAAGTAGAGGTATTGGCGAAGGTGTGGCTACTGGAATTGCCGCAGGTTTAACTTCAGGTGCGGAGTCTGAGCCAGATAAATTAGTTTGGTAGGGATTTTTGGGCAAAGCCACAGTCGGAGGGCTTGCAGTAATTTCCGGGAGGCTGGGTACTCTGGAATTTAACCCGGAAAATGATTCTGGGACTGTAGCTGCCGGGTTTAAGAATTGTTGAGATTCGTCGATCGCAGTATTTTTCGGAGCCGGAAGTGGGGGAAGTGCTGCGGGAACATTCACAGAATTTGCTCCAGCTTGAGCTGTAGCGGCTGTTGGAAGCAAATTTGCCGGATTTGATGCCGCCGGATCGGAAGCCGGTCGATCGAGCAATTTAGCCGATTCTGCTGTTTTCTGAGCCGCAGCCGCCGTTGCCGCAGTGTTAGCAACGACGTATTTTTTCATAGCTGCTTGCAGCGGACTCAAAGGCAGAGAATTTTCGTTTTGTTTGCCTGAATTAGCACCACTCGACGCCTGCGATAAAGGTGCTGTAGCTGTACCGCCAGACTCAGGCTCAATGGTTTTTATCCCGGAAATCAGTCCCCCACTGCCAGATAAACTCAAAGTTGATGTCGCGTTTGAACTTGGCAAACTGGAAGTTTGCGGGTTATTGCTTGCAGCCCGGACAGCAGGATTTGCTAAATTTGGCAAGGGCAAAAATCTGCTGTTTGCTACCGGCTTGGGGGCTGAAGATGGCTGAGGAATTTCTAAGCCCCGAGTGCGAATTTCGTCGAATAAACCTTTGTTTTTGACTGCTGATGAATTTAACAAGCCGAACTCTGAATTAGAGCGATTGAACTGATTGACTAGCACCGGTAAGCTGTCGATTTCAGCCGCAATGGCGCTATCTTCAGCAGACAGCCCCGAGAGCGAAGCTGGATTGTTTGAGGCTGCTACTTCTTTGCCATCTATGCTCAACCTCTCTGGATTTACGGATACCTCCCAGATAAATAACCCCCCGGCAGACAGCACGGCTAGCGGAGCCAAAACCGCCGGTTGCGTCCAGTGGCGCAACCGCGCTATTAGATAGCGGACAGATGTAGGGAATCGCTTAAAACTTGACATAGTTTTCCTTCCATCCGAGCGTGCGGACTTAAAACTATTTTTCCTAGTCTACCACATCAATCTTGATTATTTTTGCTGTCCCGGGGTAATGGCGATCGGACTATTGATTGAAAGTTGCGAAATATCTATGCAACAGGTGAAGCTCTATCAAGCAGGGGTAGAAATATGTGTTGCTGGCGTCAAATTAAGGGGCATAAGATGATAAAATCTGACGGGACTCCGTGCCCGGCCTGCCGGACTTGTCAGCCGATCGACCTGCAAGCAAAATGTCAAGGCAAAATTGGCAATTGCTGAGAACAACACCCAAGAAAAGTGGAGAGAAAATAGATGAAAAAAGTAGTAGAAGTATTAGCAAATCGGGAAGAATTAATAGATCGATCGCTGGGGATTGTCCTGTCGAAAATCCCAGCAGCTATAGCAGAACGCGGACTGTGTACGATCGCCTTAGCCGGCGGAAGCACACCCGAACCGCTCTACAGAGCGCTCTCGGGCCAAGACTTGCCGTGGGACAAAATTCACGTTTTCTGGGGCGACGAACGCTACGTTCCGCCTGAACACCCGGACAGCAATCAAAAAATGGCGCGCCTCGCGTGGCTCGATCGAGTAAATATGCCCGCCAGCAATATCCACCCCATGCCCACAGGTGCGGGCGACCCCGCAGCCGACGCCTCGGCGCACCAAACCGAATTGCAGCAGTTCTTCAAAGTATCCGAGGGCGAGTTTCCTGCTTTCGACATCATTCTCTTGGGCATAGGGGATGACGCCCACACAGCCTCTCTATTTCCCGGCACAGCAGCCTTGCAAGTCCGCGACGCCCTAGTAACTGTCGGCAACAAAGACGGTCAACCCCGCATCACCTTTACAGTCCCCTTAATCAACCGCGCCCGGTGCGTTCTCTTCATGGTTGCAGGAGCCAGCAAACAACCCGCCCTAGCTCAAATTTTTGCCCCCGCCGCCGATGAAATGACCTATCCAGCCAGACTCGTTCAACCAGAGGGGGAACTTTGGTGGCTGCTCGATGCGGCTGCTGGCTCCTCCGTAAAATAGCAAATATATCCGCCCACTGCCAACACAGTCATCAGTATCGCTAACTCAATCTTCCCCATCACCGCCAACCTCACGGCGCCAGCTCAGTTGCTAGTATTAGCGAAGCAATATAAGAATTGTGGCGGTTAAAGTTAAAATTTGACCATATACACGACTATTTTTATGAGGCTGATTTGAAAATCTGGCCGATAGCAAGGAGAAATCGATGATTGTCTGTCCCAATTGCAATCACCAGAACCCCGACGGGGCCAGCCAGTGTGAGGCTTGCTACACGCCTTTACCTGTTACCGCAAGTTGCTCGAACTGCGGTGCTGCTGTTCAGACAGATGCAGCATTTTGCGGTCAGTGCGGCTTTAACTTGCGCCAGGGTTCCATAGTTCCAGAAGTTGAGGTGACAGTACCGTCCCCCTCGCCTGTGGGCCCCACAGTGGTATCGTCACCGATGCCGGATTTACCGCCCAGCGAACCCCTGATGGCAATGGAACCTCTAGTTAGCCTAAATAATGGGCCTAACTTGGAAAAAACTCCCGCCAGCATTCCTGCGATTCCAGAACCCCCGCCTTTGCCCTCGGTTCCTGTTACAACTGAATCAGTAGCAATACCAGTAAATACCTCTCCCCCGGTTCCGGGCCCACAGCCAGGTGTAGCTAAAACTCAACTGCAACAGCAGTCGGCGCGCCTGCTGCACGTTCAGACAAATACGCCGATGGAATTGCCTCACAGTCTGTCTGTGGTTCACATAGGCAAGCCAAATGACTTAGTGCCGCCGGATATTGATGTTTCCGGATTTGCTAATTCTGAGATAGTTTCTCGGGTACACGCAAATCTCCGGGTGGAGGGAGATGCTTGCTACCTAGAAGATGTAGGCAGTTCCAACGGTACTTACGTCAACAATACTCCCCTGCCCAAGGGAAACCGGCACCGGTTGCGACCGGGAGACCGCATCTCGCTGGGCAAAGGAGACCTGGTTACGTTTTTATTTCAAATCTCTTAGATCGAGTTTGGATTGGGCGATCGAAAGTCTAAAATCTAAAATCGCATCTTGAGCCGCTCTACCAAAACTCAATGCTGCCAATGTGATTAAGCTGACCTTGCTACATCCACTCCAGTCTATACCCGTCCGCAGTTGGATCTTTGAAGACGAGCAGGTCGTCCGGATCGGGCGCTCGACCGAAAACCACGTCGTTCTTTTTAGCGCTGTGGTTTCTCGTCGCCACATCGAATTGCGACGCAGCGGCATAACTTGGGAACTGATCAATTTAGGTACCAACGGCACTTACCTCGATGGTAAGCCGATCGCTAAGGTTCCGGTGGTGGACGGTCTGATCGTTCACTTGGCTCGATCGGGCCCGAAAATTCAAATCAATGTCGGCCCGAATCAGTCCTCAGTGCAGTTAGGACTTCTTAGCGTCAAGCCAAGGGATGCTAAGGAAATTCACGCTCCCTCGGGCGGCGCACACATTAGCACGATTCCTGTTCCCGACCACAAAGAAGTTGGCACTTCCAGGGAAGAGGACGAGTTAACGGAGGCAGATAACAATCGCCATTATTCGGAAGAAGAATATTAAATCGGCCTCTTTGGACGATCGAAATTTTTCACGGTCGCGGCACTCAGGAGTTTATTTATGAGTACATCACAACACATTGTTAGGCGCAGCGAACTGCTCAACCGTCGCACGATCGACCGCAGAACGGCGGAAGAGGTCGGCAGGGTAGATCGGCTTTGGCTCGACGCTCACTCCCAGCGGGCGATCGGCTTTACTTGCAAGTCGGGACTTTTGGGCAGCAAAAAAACTTGGTTCGCTTGGGCGCAAGTTGATACTGTGGGCGAAAATGTTTTTGTCAGCATTAACCCGGAACTGCCGGAATTGCATCAGCCGGAACAAGCTGTTTGTCCGATCGGGCTTGAGGTGCTCACGGACGCTGGGAATAAGGCAGGTACGGTAGTTGACTACCTATTTGATGTCCGGACGGGTACCGTGATCCACTACCTGTTCAAATCGAGCGGCTGGCGCGGCGTTTTAGACGGGATTTACTTGCTACCTGTGGCCGCTATTTCGACCATCGGCAGCAAGCGGGCGATCGTCTCTGAAGCTGCGGTATCGGAGCCCGTGCAGTACGCGGAGGGATTGCACAAAAAAGTCGGTCTGGTAGCAGAGTTTTTACACGAAGATTTCGACAGAACTCTCAAAAATGTGGCAGGCGTGAAGCGGGGCGCTCAAAGTCTGGCGGAAAAATTCCAAGATAAAGCTCTCGAAGTCAGGGATGTAGCTCAAGAAAAAGTTGCAGACTTGAAGCGGCAAAGGCATGAATCTGCGCCCAAGCCTGCGCCGGAGCCGCCCGAGTCGGATTTGAGCTGAAGTTTGGCCTTCCCGATCGCCCTGCAACTAATTGCCGATCGCATTTTGGGGGTGGCGCGCCCGAGGAAGGTCGATCTGTATTTTCCGTGTGAGAGATTGAGGCGTTCTGGCTCAAAATTCCAGTGCTGCTCAAAGCATTGTATTTTAGAGGTATCGCATCAAAAAGGAAAATGCTAGCAACTCAAAAAGACCGATGCTGTTTGATACAACCCACAAGTATTTTATCTAGAGACCCCAGCATTAATAATTGCTTAACTTCTGTCTCCGCCAACAGCGATTCCCCGATCGTTGACTGTCGCCCGCTCGATAACTCAAATCAGCGGTGCAACAAGCGCTTGTCTGAGTTGAATTCTCTGGTTGAGCAGGGAAAAAATGGTTATTGGGCCGATCGAATTGAGCGCCTCGCCCACCGGCGCCATCGCTCCATCCCAGACCCCATTAATCAAGAGGTTCCCACCGCTGTCAATCACTGCCAAGTTCACCAGATTAATACCATCGTGTTTGGTTGTTACCGAGGACTGAAAAAATTTGTGGCGGTGCCAAAAACTAACGCTCAAAAGTTTGTTCAGATGCCTCAAGCAGCCACAAGTTCAACTTTTACCGCACAGCGAGGGAATAGCGGCGCACGGACAACACCTTTAAGAATCAAATTTTTTGCGCTTTTATGCGCCAGAATCTATCTGGAAGCATCCCCGTTTCTGTCTGGCGGTGGAGTGTCAAAACATCAGTGATTACTTTAACTCTGTTACATCCTATCCAGTCTGTTCCGGTTCAAAGTTGGTGTTTTGAATCCGAATCTGTGGTTCGGATCGGTCGATCGAACGACAATGATGTAATTATTTACAGCGCTGTTGTTTCCCGCCACCACGTAGAGCTGTGGAATCACGCTTCCGGCTGGAAAATTATTAATTTTGGTGCTAACGGCACTTATGTCGATGATAGGCCGATCGCTCAGATGTCAGTAGCCGACGGGATGACCATTCGCTTGGGCAATTCCGGGCCAAAAATCCGGATTCGGGTGGGCGCGACGAATGTGGAATCTGGAAAAAAAACGAGGGTACCACAGCGTGAACTCCCCGGCCACAAGGACGCAGTTTCAAAAGACAGGTCAACAGCTTGGTCTCGGGGTGTGGGAATCATCGAAGACGATGAATATGGAGGGCTCACTCAAATCGATTTTGACTGACCGGCCGCTATCTATGCCTGCCAGCTAAATCAAACACAGTTCAGGGTGCGCAATTTGAGGGTCTAACTAATTATCTGGACAATTCCGCTGATTGTTGTCCAAATATGACTATAAATTAATGAACAGCTTCTATAGATAGGACATCACCCTTCTACAGATAAGATTTGGGGGATATCGCTCGATACGATCTCTGTTTCGCTGCTTGCCCACCGGCGGTAATCTAAGAGCAACTGGTGCATCAACCGCTGTTTTACGCTTAGGAGTACGCTCTTGAGTAAACCGTTGCCCGTTGCTTCTAAAATTGGTTTGGGCGTCAGCCAAAACGGTGGCGGTAATTCTACTTGCACTTCCAAATCCGCTTTTCCCTTCAAGTATGCTACCCCGCTGCTTTGCTGCACACAAAGCTGTCCTTTGAGATTGAGAGCGAAGCGATCGTTGATATAACCCACGCCGCGAATTTCGCAGGCGACGGACTCCAAATTGATTGTGCCGTCCGGCTGCGCCCACACCCTCATGTCTACCGTGGGTTGAATGCTCAGCATCATAAATTGTAACGACCGCATTTTCAGGCGGAAACACTCATCGCTTAGCTGCTCTGTGCGACTTCGATCGACCAGAGCGTTCACCAGTCGCCTCGGCTGGCGCAGATAATGTTGAATGGGCACCCGTTCCTCTGGTACGGCGAGCTCAACGGATTGGGAAGCATTAAAGCGGGTATACATGAGAAGATATCAAAATATAGGATTCCTAAGCATATCTTAATAAAGTATCACCTTTTTTAAGGTGATATAAGTCGTGCACTAAGTCGCGCACCCAGCAATGTCATCCGAGAAATCACGGATAAAAGCTTTCGGGACATCGCTAATTTTTCATCATACTTGCTAGCTGATGAGAGTAAAGCAAACTTTTGTAACCTAAAATTGCCTCTAAATGAAAATTTCGTTAGCGAAGCCCTCGAAGAGGATCGCACATCTGGGCCCTGTCGGTACAAATGCAGAAACAGCCGCTCTAGCTTATGTCAATTGGTTGAGCCTGGAAACTAACTTGGAATGCACCCTGTGTCCTTATTCCACCATTTCTCAAGCGCTAGAGGCATCTGCCGTAGGGCAGGTTGACTGTTCAGTTGTGCCAGTCGAAAATTCGATCGAAGGCAGCGTGACTGTCACCTTAGATACACTGTGGCGGCTCGATCGACTCCGCATTCAACACGCCTTAGTTTTGCCAATTTCCCACGCGCTGGTGTCTCATGCTAAAAATTTTAACGAGATTCAAAAAGTTTACTCTCACCCGCAAGCCCTAGCTCAGTGTCAATTATGGTTGGGGCAGTTTATTCCCTCAGCTCAATTGATTCCGGCCAATTCAACCACGGAAGCATTGCAATATCTGGAAGATAGAAATGTAGCAGCGATATCTTCGCCAAGAGCTGCTGAACTTTACCATTTGCCAGTGTTAGCTCACCCCATTAATGATTATCCCGATAATTACACTCGCTTTTGGGTACTCAGCAGGAGTGGGGGAGAAATCGCCAACGTAGAACCAGGGGAGCGCTCATC
The DNA here is from genome assembly GCF_036704965.1 of Microcoleus sp. F10-B2. Classification (NCBI taxonomy): domain Bacteria; kingdom Bacillati; phylum Cyanobacteriota; class Cyanophyceae; order Oscillatoriales; family Microcoleaceae; genus Microcoleus; species Microcoleus sp. F10-B2. Next base: position 12,517 of record NZ_JAUBTB010000137.1, read on the forward strand.
CATTAAATCCATTACACAATCTGCTCCTAAGTTGATCCTTGATGCTTCACCGTCTAATTGCACCCATACCTCACTAGCTTTTAGCGTGCCTGCCAATATGCCGGGAGCACTGGTAAAACCTTTGCAAGTATTTGCCAGTCGCGGTATTAATTTAAGTCGGATTGAATCTAGACCGACTAAAAGATCGCTCGGAGAATATATTTTCTTTATGGACGTTGAGGCTAACGCCTGCCAAGGATTTGTTCTATCGGCACTCGAAGAGTTAAAAAATCACACAGAAACTTTAAAAATCTTTGGCTGCTACAGTGTACTGTCAGTAATATAATTTTTTTTATTACTGACAGTAATATCATTTTCGGTAAAACTTAGGAGGCTGGCAAGATGAATGCTGATGAACTTCTCAAGCGATATGCAGCCGGAGAAAGAAATTTTCATGAAACCAACTTGAAAGAGGCTTCTTTGCGAGAAGCTTTCCTGATTGATATTAATCTAGCCTGCGCGAATCTCAAAGAAATAAATTTTTCTTTGGCAAACTTAAGGGGGGCAAACTTAATAGCTGCCAAGCTCAAGAATGCTTGCCTGGTGATGACCAAACTAAATGGAGCTAACCTGAGCCGAGCCGATCTAACTTTCGCCAGATTAACAGGAGCTGACATGATTGAGGCCAACCTGAAAAACGCCAACTTGAGCGACACTAAAATGATTGGTGTTAATTTGAGCGGAGCATCCTTGTACGCCGCAAACCTGATGGAAGCTAACCTCATAGATGCTTGCTTGGACCCCACATTCCGCAGATGTGGGTCGGATTTCTTTATCAGTTGTGAAAACTTGGAAGCCAAACACTTTTAGGCTGAAAT
>NZ_JAUBTB010000138.1:0-13146 GCF_036704965.1 Microcoleus sp. F10-B2
GATGAAAATCCATGAGCTTATCCTCTAGCGTAAAGTTCCTCTATTATACAGTTTTCACCGCCAACCCAGAAGAACCATATCTTCTATTCTGTCAAATCGACTTGTCGAATCTCTTCTAGCGTCAGATCCAAACATTGTGCGATTTGCTCGTCGCTCAATCCTATTGCTTGCAAGCGTTGGATCGCCTCAATTTTCGCCTGCCGCTTTCCCCGCAAAAACTCAGGCGACTCTTCCTGCGATGTGCAGACATTCAGCGATCCGATTAAATGACCACGAGCAACATGATTGCCACTAATCACGCCACCCGTAACGTTGCTAATCATTGACTTGCGAATCAGTGCCGATCGCAAATTTAATTTATTAACCTCTTCTCCAAAAGCATCAGAGAACAACTCCCATAGCTCGTAGCCCACATCTTTAGCATAACCCTCAGTACAGTTCAGCGCTTGGGCAATATCGCCGTACTTTTGTCGCTTCAAAACGCCCTCAATTACTCCAACTTGCATATCATCCAAATGCTTGCCAGTTTTCGCAAACACCACTTCATCTGCAAAAGCCAGTGCTTCTTTAACGTTCATTAGCTTTCCTCACGAGCTCGCCACAACAAAATTATAACCGTCTAGATCCGACTATTTTCGCCTTAAATACAAAAACGGTTGAATAGCTCTTAAAAATTTCTGCATTATCCGACTTTTTTCGACTTTTTTCGACTATACAAATTAATGTGCAAGTTGTAGCATTGTGAGTGTGAAACCATCACTCAATAAAAATTAAGTTATGACGACTACCCAGATCGCTCTCGACAAAAAAGCAAATCCTTTGATGATGCACCTGAGCATTTTACCAAAGTACCGCATCACCGCCAAGGAAACGTTTAGTTACGATCCCACTACACAGACTTCTAATATCCAGTCTATGGATGCCTCCACGTGTCAGCGACAAGGTTCCTGACGAAGTGACGACTAGCATTTTCTCGGAGTATTGGGATCGGAGTCTTCTTTCTTGAAAGACCTGTGTCTTTTTTGTGTTCCAGGTCTTTCATTATCAACTTTATTTTAATTAATTTAGATATGACCGACCTTTTGATCGTAACTTCCGAGACTGATAATCATGTAAATGTCCTTATCAACGAATTGCATAAATCAGACGTTCAAGCAATTCGATTGAATTCAGAAAGTTTTATTCAACAAAGTCAGTATTTTTATGAAGGGCAAGCTTCTGGCAATCCCAGTCAAAGTTTTTTGTTTTTTGAAGACTCCTTGAAAAAAGTGCAAGAAGTTGGCGTGATTTGGTGGCGTAAACCAGACGAGTATCAACTGTTTCCAGAAGTTAATGATGATTGGGCTATCAAGTATTGTCGAGAAGAAACAGAGCATTTAATTTATTCTATATCGGGACTCTATCCGAAAGCTAGATGGATCAATAACTACTACAACATGAGATTGTTATCTCATCGAATCAACCAAATCCCAATTGCTCAAAAACTTGGAATTACTATCCCTCCAACACTCGTCACCAATTCATACAAAGCTGCTTGCGAATTTGTGACACAACAGGGAAAGTGCATTGTTAAAGCGATGCGCTACTCTGGATTTCTACATAATGAAAAACAGTATGCTTGCTATACTCGCCCCATTGATTTAGAAACACTTGAGGTATTTCGAGAAAGCATTCGATTGGCACCTGTTTTTATTCAAAAACGCATTCAAAAGAAAGCAGAATATCGTGTTACCTTAATCGGCAAGCATAGTTTTGTTTGCCGCATTGATGCCCAGCATACCAACGATGCAGACGTGACTTTGGATTGGCGCGTCATCGAACCGGATAAACTGGTTGATGTTCCCGACAAATTGCCGATCGACTATCTCAACAAACTTCATCAAATGCTTGACGAGTTTGGTTTAAATTTTGGTGCATTCGATATCATTCGCGACGAGGACGATACGCTCTATTTTATCGAACTAAATCCCAACGGACAATGGTATTGGATCGAAATTCTCACTAAAATGCCTATGGTTCGCGCAATGGTTGAACTCATCGAAGATTTAGCGCTGCAATATCAACAGGATTGCTGAATTTTATCAAATCCGTTGGCATCGGAATTGATACCCACATCAAGGACACGGCAGTGCCGTTTCCCTACAATTGATCGCGGTGGGAAACGGCACTGCCGTGTCCTCTATATCATAAGGAGTGCAACCGGAATTGATATCAGTCCTGGACGCATTGTAACGGTGCAACAAGGCTTTGAGATTGCTTCGCTTCTCTCGCAATGACAGAATTGCGTTATCTGTGCGTCCAGGACTATGAATATCGCCCCAAATCCACCCCAACCCTAACGAACCACAGCCACATCCTCAACTCCCACTTCAGAATGCTCCACGCGGAACACATTCGCGTTCAAATTAGCAACAATTTGTTTTCCCTGCTGCGTCAGTTCCAAATAGCCGATCGCATCCTTTACATACCGATAAACCACATTCCAATAAAACTTTGGATAACCATCCCGTAACTCCCCGGGATTCTGATAGCCCAAAACCCGATTCTGCCCAGTCTCTTCAAACTCGTAAAACAGCGCAGCAATCTTTTGCAAATATCGCGGATCGCTCAACTGACCAATTAAATCGGCCGCGCGAACCAAACCCGGATAATTCACAGTATCTTGATAATCTTCATCCGCAGGAACCGGGAAACGAGTCAGCTCAATATTACGCTTAACCAGCTCAGCATCAATCAGTTTGTGACCGCCAAAACGCTCGTCAATAAACATTTTTGCCCGATCGATATGATAAGCGGTCAAACTCGCATCCGTCGCCCCCGGAGGTAGCTTCACTTGCAAATCGTCTATCCCCGTTGCATACAGTCTCAAATCAGTTCGATCTTGCCGGCAAACCCCCTTCACATACCCGATATCGTGACACAGCAAAGCAATGTGGAAATGCAGCCAATGTTCACATAAAACACCACCCTCGCGGATGTGCTTGCCGCGCAGAATCTCCTGTCCCACCAATGTCACTAAAATAGTGTGTTCCACATTGTGGTAAAGAGCATCGCTATTAGCAATATTTTCCAAAGCCATACTCGCTACCCAAGCAATAATTTCACCATAGTCAGATTTGAACCCACCGTAGGTGTAGCGGTAGCCTTCAATCAGCCGATTTACAAAAGCATTAATCAGCAGTTCAGTTGCGTTAAACATATTCACTTCCCTGTGCCAAAGTAGCTTGTTAAATTATTTTTGTAAAAATAGTTTTTATGTTACCGTTTGATGTTATTTTGGGCTTAACCGCGACGATGGATGCCTGCTCCTATTTAGAGGCATCCAGTGTTATTATCAACGATTATGACTTAAATTACCGATCGCACAACTAGGAGTTTCACGCACCCCGTACACAATTCACATCAATGGCGATCGAGGTATGACACCCCTCAATCAGCAGTAAGGCGTTACATCTTCCCCGCACACGTCAGCTAAAAAGGAGAGCGACCGAAAACGCAACCCCACTAATTCTTCATACACAGGATTCAGCTTGCACATAGGCGGTATGTGGAAAAGATGGTGTCCCAATAGCTGGATATCTCTCTCAAAAGGACACTGTGCTGGTATAATTTGGCACAACCACCGAGCTACTTGCGGATCTCCCACTGCAATGCGATCGAGCCACTGTCGCACTGGTTGGACGAGGCGATCGCCAAAACTTAAGTGTTGGCACTGATTTTTAGGAAAAATACTTGTAGTCGAGTTCATAATTAACCTCAGTAATCATTACTAACAAAGAGTTATGAATCACCCTTTCTTAATAATCAACCAAACCCGCCGTTACCCCAGTGACGTGGATAAGTTTCTCTCGTGACACTCGCGGCCTCAAAATGTGATACAGAAAACTAACAGTTGTGATGACAAGTCCCAAAAAGTGTGAGACAGATCACGCCCTGTACCCGCTACGTCATGTATCTTAAGATATATAAAAAATAAATATAAGTTTTTACTCTCCGCCTCTACTTTAAAATCCTACTTACCTGCGATATATTACCCGGTCAATTTACTAATGTTAAGGTTCCAGGCAATGATTCAACAAAAACATAAATATGCCGACCTTGCTCAACGCCCCCACACAGATACCGTGCTGGAAAAACTCCCTGTAGAAGTTAAAGATTGGGCCCAAAGCTTGCCTTGGAACCAGCGGCGCTATGTCTTGTCACTTTGCTACATATTGTGCGCCTCTACTCCCGACTTGCAAGCAGAATTTTTAGATGACTATACAGCCGACGGTTTAGTCTCAAAAATGTTTGAAGATGTAGATACTCTACACCGAGTCAAAGAGTATTTAATCAGATTCCGAGTCAAAAAACAATTAAACGAATCAGATTTAAGAAGCTACATCAAACAATTTTACATCCACTCAGCTCAACAAGCGCGCCGAGAAACAGACCAATATTTAGAATCTGCACTCCGCTTCGTCTTGAGTACAGAAGAACGCAATAATGTTTTTAACTACATTTTGGGCTTTGAATTTATTAAAATTGTGTTTCAAATGAGCTGGTTGCAACACGAAAGATTAGCGAGACTGCAAAAAAATCAGTCCCAGTTTATTGAAACCTATATCAAGCCGATTCAACACGCACACAGAATTAATGGCATAATTCTCCCGAAAGATGAGAGAATATTTTTTGCCAGACGCGCCTATTACGTTCAACTGCCTAACATTTCTTACAGAAAACTCATTGAGTTAGTCATGGCAACTTTTACTACAGAAATGGTGAGTAATTGTGGATTTTCTATAAGTCGCCACTCTCAAGCTCTGCGCTTTGACTGCGATTACATCTACGATCCAGAACCAGAAGAAGAAAGATTTCCTACGGACTTACAATTTATTCATTGACTTTAGGCAGTAAGGTTCGCACGGCTCTGTACACCATACTTAGCTTTTTTCTATTTATTTTTAGTGCCGCGTTGGGCAAAGGATAGTTTTTGAAGCATCGCACTTCTAGTAGGTAAGTGAAAACCCGCTTTTTCAGCCGGATTTGATATAAAATACGATAGCTGTATCAATTAACCTTCCGCTTGCATTTCTTCAATTTCAAACCAGCTAACTATTACTCCCGCTAGCGGAATAGCCAGAAATATGCCTAAAAGTCCTGCCGACCTCGCCCCGACTAACAGTGCAAAAAATACCACTACCGGATTGAGGTTAAGCGAATTTTGCATGAGTCTCGGATGAATAAAGTTGTCTTGAATTTGCTGCAAAACAATGCAAGCTGCCAATACTTTTAAAGCTAGCCACACACTTTGAGACAATACAATAAAACAAACTAAGCTAATTCCCAGGGTCGCTCCAATCCCAGGAACTAAATCAAACAATCCGATAATAAAGGCTAAAATCAAGGGAAATTTCACATCTAACAGCAGAAAAATTAAAAAACTTGCTGTAGTCAAAAATAACATTAACAGAATTTGTGCCTGAAAAAATCCTAAAAAGTTTCGCTCTATTGTTACACTTAAACGCCTGTGCAGGTGTCGGGGTATAAATTTGAGAACCAACAGCCACAGCCTCTCTCCATCTAGTAACATGAAAGAAGCCACCACCATAATTAATATTAAATTCAATAAGTTGGTTAAAAATACTTGTAAAAAAGCAATACTCGAAACAACTCCAGCCAAAGCTTGATTTCGCAGTTGTTCCTCAATAACTCGCAGGTTAACTTGCAGGTTTCTCGCCCGCAGGAAGGCTTCGATGCGCTCGGACAGAGGTGCCAGAGCATTCACAAATTCAGTCATGCTGTCAATTAATTGCTGTCCTTGAGATAAAAGAGTGACCCCTAGGGTGACGGTGAGACCGCCAAAAACTAAAATGGCGAGCAAGACAACGAAGGCGACAGCTAAACTTCGCGGTAAAAATCGCTGGAGAGTTCGCACCGGATAGTTGAGCAAAAAAGCCACGAGTGCAGCAATGGTGAAAACCGCGACTGCCGTTTCAAAGTAAGCTAAAAGTTGCAGTCCAGCCCAACCAGAAGCAAATAAAAGCAAAAACCGGACTAAGGCTAAATTGCTTAGCATATTCCAAAAATTGGGAGGGGTTCTTTCTTGCTCTTTCACAGGGATTTTTAGGGGTTAATATTATAGCTCAAAAATATTGCAGAGCCCTCTTTTAGAATCGCACCCAAGATATATCTGCGGCTATCCCCCTCAAGGCAGAAAATAGATCTCGAACTGAGGCAGGAGTGGGTTCTATTCACCATAAGTTCGATCGCCGCGAATGCCGAATTCAACACGCCCGCGATCGAACAAACAGCCTTTTTGACTCTAAAACCGCCTCGGAAGCTCTTTGCGGTACCAGGATTTGCCACCTCGGCCCGCAACTAACACACAAATGCTCAAACTTGCTCGATGCCTCAAAACCCGGTTTCAGTGCCAGTCCCGAAAAATTTCAACTCTGCCTCTTGGAAGATAGTATGAACAGGTCAATTTTTGGGATACTAGAAACTAGCACTCAACTTAGCTGAGGAACAAACGTGCTGCTATCAAAAGGCTTTGAAGTAGAAATGTATACCGGGACGCCCCAAGGTGAGGTGGTCGGTCTCTCCGATCGCATAGTCGCCGATCTAGAGGGATTTGTCCGGGAGCCTGATAGCCGCAATGTGGAGTACACGACCGCCCCGCTGTGCAGCTACGATCGCCTGTTGTGCGCCTTAGTCAAGCCGCGAGTCCGGCTGCGCGAGTATTTAAAACAATTGGGCGACTATACCTTGCTGCCGGGAAGTACCCTGTCTCTCGGAGGGAGCGATCAATTTTACAGATCCGATCCCAACAACCCCTACCACACCTACATCGAGCAAACCTACGGCACCAAAGTCGTCACCGCCAGCATTCACATCAACATCGGCATCTCCCAACCAGAACTGCTGATGCGGGCCATCCGCCTCGCCCGCGTCGAAGCACCGCTGTACCTTGCCTTGAGCGCCTCTTCCCCCTTCCTCGACGGCGAAGTCACGGGCTATCATTCCACTCGCTGGGGTTTGTTTCCCAAAACTCCAGCCATCGTCCCCCTGTTTGAAAGTCACAGACATTACATCCAGTGGACTGAAGAACAGCTAGAACTCGGCACCATGCAAAACGTCCGCCATTTGTGGTCTGCCGTGCGGCCAAATGGCGATCGCCGTCCCTACTGTCTCAACCGCCTCGAACTGAGAATTTGCGACCTCGAAGTCAATCCTCTGGCCCTGCTGGCCATCACTGCCTTACTAGAAGCTCGCATTTGGCAGATGATGGAAGACCCCAGCTTAGACCCCTTAGAACTCAGCACCTTGCCTGCGGCCACCCGCAACCAAGACTTAGTTGCTCTCACAGATGCCAACGAAATTGCTGCATCTCGGCAAAGTTTGGATGCCGAACTCACCCATTGGCAAGACGGCAGAACTATTCTGGCACGAGATTGGATTGAGGAAATTTACCGAGAAGTCTGGCCTATAGCCAAAAAACGCGGCTTTAGCTGCTTTCTCTCCCCCCTCAAAAAGATTCTTCGGGAAGGCAACACCGCCCTGCAGTGGTTGAAGCTGCACGAGGGCGGTTCGGACACCCGCAGTATTATTTTGCAAGGGATTAAGGGCATGGCTCACCAAGAATGGGAGCTCGAAGACAACTTGTGTGCCCAATTAGTTGCCTAAACTACCGGCAGCATAGCCAGGAGGCTACTGAAAGCCCCGGGCTATCCGTACTCAGCTAACAATACAAATAGCCCGAATCTCGTGCGAAAAAGTTACAGAGCTGCTCCCAAAAAACAAATCAGAATTTTTAATCAATGGAACTCGACAAAGGCCATAAATAAAAGCTATAAGTTATATCTACCTTTGGGTAGATTTCTAGATTTCCCAAGAGCTGTAGTTAGCGCTGTTAATTAGCTTCATGCCCCAACTTGTCTTGATTCACCCGCAAATCCCCCCCAATACTGGCAATATCGCCCGCACTTGCGCCGCTACAGGCACGGAACTGCATTTAGTCGGCCCGCTGGGGTTTGAAATTAGCGATCGCTACCTCAAAAGGGCCGGCTTAGATTACTGGCCCTACGTCAACCTCCACTGCCACGAAGATTTAGCGGCTTTTTTGACCTGTCGGCAGCAGCGCGGGGGGCGATCGATCGGATTCAGCACTGGCGGGCGATGCAGTTACGCCGAATTCCAATTTCAGGCCAGCGACTGGCTGATGTTTGGCTCGGAAACTGCTGGTATTCCCCAATTCGTCTTAGATGCCTGCGACGCCACAGTTTTTATTCCCATGAGCCAGCCTGGAGTCAGGAGTTTGAACCTCTCTGTCAGCGCCGCTGTAGGTTTATTTGAGGCTAAACGACAGTTGGGCGAGCTGCGATAAATCATTATCCACACATAAATATATAGATATTTAATAGCTGCCTAGGGCGGCCTAATTTGCATTTAAATATAAGAAATTTGTATCAAAGCCAGGAGAATCTAGATAGCTGAGATTAATATATTTTATTCATCCAAAAACAGATTGTTATCAGCAACACCAAATTACTCGCAAGACAATTGAGCAACAAAAACAGAGAAATTCACCGATTTAGGGCTTGAAGGGAGTACGGGCTTGGCTCTGAACGCTACATCTAGTAAATATACGGTTGTAAGCAGTCCGGAAATTAGCGTAGAGTCGGATAATAGGTGAGAGTCTGAGCCTTACCGGAACGCAGATTTTATGTATTCGTTCCAGCTATTGCAGTGTAAGGCTTTTGGGGTGTAATTGCAGCAGGTTGAACCGATAATTTTAAAATTTATGACGGTTCGAGCTTGTCTAAATTAAAAAAGCAAGGTAATCTGGCCTAAGCATGATAGCTCTCAACAATCAGAATATTTTTGCTTGTTGATTTAAATTCAGCGTCATGCGATCCCCTTGAGTGTTTCCAAGGACAGTTAGCGCTTCTCAGTAGGAGGTCGTTTTTTTGAAACGAACATATCCCCAAATTAAGCCTGTTCAGGCTAGTGAAATCGACAGAGACGGTTCAGCAGAACCGTCGAAACAGACAACGCTCAGCACTGGCAGAGTTCGCTCTCTCGCCACGATCGGGCTGGCAATATCGGTAGGTGCTTCTGGCATCCTGCTACCGAGAAATGGAGACAGCGCTCGCGCGTCTGAACTCGCACCGACATCAGAATCCACCGCTGAAGTACAGCCAGTCTCGGCAAACGGGCCCGCTACGGCAGCACAAGTTGACGGTTCCAGGGTCGAACAGCCAGGATCGCCTTCTGACCAGGTGGCGGTTAAGGTGCAGCAGGGACAAACCATTTGGGAACTGTCTCGGGATTATGAAGTTGAACCTTTGGCACTAGCAACTGCCAACAGCATCAAACCCGATACCCCACTCCAAGTGGGCCAAGAACTCAGAATTCCGACTGGGACGGACGCCGCGCCACAACAGAACGCCGGCTATACTGCGGCGGCTTCGCTAGAGGGCGCAGCAGTCAATCCCGAACAAGAGTTAAATCTGACTGGCTCCGAGCCGTTGGATAGTGCAGGCCTGTCAGGGCAGCCATCAACCGCAGCGACTCCGCTGGGCGCGACGGTACCGGAACAAGGTTCGATCGATAGCCCGAACGCAGACGGGGCGATCGACAGTTTGAAAAAACAGGAAAACCGCACTACAGAATCGGATCGAACAGGGTTCGGGTCTGAGGGGGGAGCAACTTCATCTACACCTGCGGCATCTTTGCCGGAGTCAGCACCGACGCTGGCAGCCCCCGGATATGCAACTCAGACAACTATTCCCGACCTCGGGGCGACACCTATAATTCCAAATGCTGGGGTCGGTCAAGCAGCATCGGCCGATCGAGCATTCGAGTCAATTGAACAGTCTCTGGCAACACCCAGTTTGCCCTCGGCTGTGCTAGTCCCCCCTGCGGGAAGTACCGCCACGCCGGCTGAGGTGCTCTACAGCGTGCGTCCGGGAGATACCCTAGATGCGATCGCCAAAGGTCACGGGGTATCGCCCAATGAGCTGATCTCCGTCAACAAACTCGGCAACCCCAACTTGCTGAATGTCAATCAACGGCTGAAAATTCCTCAAGTTCGGTTAAATAATCCAGCGGTGCAGGCGGCAGCCTCTTATTCTGCCTCCAACTCTACATCTGTGCGGTCTGCAGCTTCGGTTCCCGCATCTATGAACCCCAGCTCGTCTACCCCGGAAATAACCGACGCCGGGGTTGCAGCACCCGCGCCAACAGTGCCCGTTGTGTCTCCCCTGGCGAACTTGGAAGGTCTGAACAATATTTCAGCGCCGATGGTTCCGAAAATTAACAGCATTTCGCTAACTCAAGTTTCTCAAGCGATTAGCGACCCCAGGAAGCTGGAGCTTGAAGGCGAACCAACATTTACAGGTGCAGTTGACACCAGTGCCCTGCCCCGGTCAGCAAATGCAACGGCTACCGCCATCGCTACGGGAGAATACCCGCAGCCTGCGGGCCTGCCAAATGCTAGCGCCCAGGGTTTAAATGCCGCTCAAACTAGCGCTTTACCTGAGTCCAATCCGGAGGCTCTCTCCACCCAGCAGGCTCTCAACCCTTATGCCGAACGCTTGAGGGCAGAAGTTGTGAGGCTGCGAGAGGAATATCGTGCCGAGCGCAATTCGATCGGCGCAAATGCAGTGTCCCTGGCTCCGGCTGACGGGCCCTCGAGCAACCCGTCTGAGGATCTCCCCAGTGTCAATCCATATCTCTACACCCCCGACTATACTGAGGCGGTGCAGAATGAAATCAGCAGACCGCCGTCGAGAGCCTGGTCCGAGCAGGTTCAGAAGCAGCAGCAAGAGCGTTATGACCCCGCTAGCGCCGCGGAACTGCAACCGATCGACCTGACGCCGACTTCTGCTCAGGATCGGCCGATGGTAGCAACTGCTCCTTTGGGAGCAGACGGTTACGACCCCCTGAGCAACCCGTCTTTGGGACGCATGGTTTCTCCAGAACTGCCTCCGCTGTCGAACCCTGATACTTATCTGCCTAACGGCAAAAAACAGTCGGCTAACGGGTTTATTTGGCCGTCTAAGGGCGTTCTTACTTCTGGCTACGGCTGGCGGTGGGGACGGATGCACAAAGGAATTGATATTGCAGGGCCGATCGGCACGCCAATTGTGGCAGCATCAGACGGGGTGGTTACGTATGCTCAGTGGAACGACGGCGGCTACGGGTATCTGGTGGAAATTACCCATCCTGACGGCACTGAGACTGTCTATGCCCACAACAGCCGAATTTTGGTGCAAAAAGGTCAGAGAGTCGCTCAAGGGGAACAGATTTCAGAAATGGGCAGCACAGGCTTCAGTACCGGGCCGCACTTGCACTTTGAAATTCATCCCGCCGGACAGGGTGCTATCAACCCAATGGCTTTTCTGCCCGACGATGCGTCCAGCGCTTCTCGGTAACGACTGGTCGGAAGTTATGGGTTTTGAATGATTAGCAAAACTCATAACTTTTACTAGAAGTTATTATAAATGGTGTTGTATGAATACTAGACATAGCTAGCCCTACCGTGCTACGATAGTAAATCGTGAAGTAAGTTTGGCTCAGTGGCGCAGTGGTTAGCGCAGGGGACTCATAAGCCCAAGGTCGCAGGTTCAAATCCCGCCTGAGCCATGATTTAATCGAAAAAACCGCGCTCTCAAAATTGAGAGCGTGTTTTTTTTGACTTTTAGAGAAGATACTTGTAGTCGTTATGAGTATGATATATTTGTAACAGTTCGTAAAAAAGGAAACAAAATCTATGACCAGTGAATGCCTCCGGGTTGGTCAAGCTGCACCCGATTTCGCAGCCACAGCCGTAGTGGATCAAGAATTCAAGACAATTAAACTGTCAGACTACAAAGGCAAAAAGTATGTAGTCCTGTTCTTCTACCCCTTGGACTTCACCTTTGTGTGCCCGACTGAGATCACAGCATTTAGCGATCGCTTCGAGGACTTCAAGAAAATCGATACCGAAATCCTCGGCGTATCCGTTGACAGTGAATTCTCTCACCTCGCTTGGATACAAACAGACCGCAAATCAGGCGGTGTCGGCGACCTCAACTATCCCTTAGTTGCTGACCTCAAAAAAACAATTAGTTCTGACTACAACGTCCTCGACCCAGAAGCAGGCATTGCCCTCAGAGGTCTGTTCATCATCGACAAAGAAGGCATCATCCAACACTCTACTATCAACAATCTTGCCTTCGGCCGCAACGTGGACGAAACTCTCCGCACTCTGCAAGCTATCCAATACGTCCAGTCTCACCCCGATGAAGTTTGTCCCGCCGGCTGGCAGCCCGGTGACAAGACTATGACTCCCGATCCGGTCAAGTCTAAGGTATTCTTTGCTGCGGTTTAAGCGCATTATATTTGTAGGGACAGTGCCGTGTCCCTACCCGCGGGCCCATTCATGTAACCGGATTTTGAATTACCAATTAGCAATTACCAATTACCAAATTAGGCAATATGCTGACTTCTACTAATTTTAGCGGCTTGTTAAATCAGCGGTTTTTCCAAAATTTATTGCCTGTTCCCGCGACAAATGTTCTGAAGCTGGGACAGATGACCCCAGATTTTGAATTACCTGATATTAATAATGGCAAATTGGTGCGGCTGTCCAATTATCGGGGCGATAAGCCGGTAATTTTGGCTTTTACGCGGATTTTTACTGAAAAGCAATATTGCCCTTTCTGTTTTCCTCATATTAAAGCTTTGAATGAAAACTGGGAAAAATTTGCCGATCGCAACATAGAATTATTGATGGTGACCAGTACCGACGATCGCCAAAGCCAAATTGTAGTTAGAGATTTAGGCTTGAAAATGCCTCTGCTGTCCGATCCAGGCGTAAGAGTGTTTCGGGCTTATCAAGTCGGTCAGGCTTTAGGTGCTCCTTTGCCAGCTCAGTTTGTTTTGGATGCAGAAGGAAAACTCGTCTTCAAACATTTGTTTTCTTTCATAGACCACAATGCTAGTGTGGACACTTTACTGCAATATGTCGATCGGTAGGTACCGATCAGGACACGGCAATGCCGTGTCCCTAGCTGACAGCGCAAAATTTGTGGCATTAATACTGTTAGGATCGCGAATTAAATAATTTACACTCTTGAAAGTGGGGTGGGCTCTCGTAGCCCGCCCTTTCTGGACGGGCGG
>NZ_JAUBTB010000139.1:0-12332 GCF_036704965.1 Microcoleus sp. F10-B2
ACTTGAAGTTTGTTCGCCATATTGGATTTCCTCTACTTTTATCCTATATTTAGTGTACCTTCATAGTGAATTGGTATTATACAGAAAGGTTTAAAAAAAAGGTTTGTCAGAATTATTAGAAAACGATCTAAAAAACGTGGCTCAAAGAAATGGATTCAGCGAACAAGAAATAGAAACGATGCTCCGGGAATGGGGAAAAGAATTGATTCGAGAAAAACCCACCGGATTAAAAAGGCTGGGAATAGATGAAATTGCTCTGTTTAAGGGACAAAAAAATTATTGTGTCGTTTTAGTATATCTCGATCAAAAAATTATAGTAGGAATGCTCGAAAACCGAACTCAATCGGAAATCTCAAAATACCTATAAGCTTGGGGAGAAGAAGTTTTAAGTCGGGTGCATCTGAGTTTTGCAAATACATCAAGTGGAAAGTTGACCATTGAGATAAGCACAGCGCAGAGAAAGGAATTAGGCAACACTCTCGATATTCCACTGCGCTCCCGATAATTTTACCCTGAACCCAATTCGTTTTATCGTTGACTCAACTTTTCCAGAACCGATAGAACTCAGGGAATCTTCTTGATAGTATTGGTAGTTAACTATCCGGTTGCGATGGGTTTCTAAATAAGTGCAAAATGTTTTAAATGCTTTTCTTTTCAGGTTGTTAAATAAATTTATCACTTGATTAACTTGACCTGATCACAACAGACTTTCTGCTTGCTTTGAGCGTTTCACTGAACCCCCTGCTTTATAGAGATTTTCTTTCAAATGATACCAATCTAAGATTTATTGCCTTCGTTGGGTCACTCCAATTTCTTGAAATAAGTTCCAAATTCCGGGATGACATCTCAATTACAATACATAGGATGTAGCAATTTTTGGCTATTACTCCAATCAATTAAATATTGATTATTTTGAAATAAGACTCCGCAATAAACATTATCTAAACACAGGGCTTTATAATCTTTCCAATAACATGGCTCACCCTTGTTTTCGTTGCGTAGCCTGACTTTACCTCCATCCAAGGTAATTTCTTGGACTCCTTGTTTAGATGTAGGCAATTCAAATTCTTGGCTTTTTACTAATCTGTGTAATGTACTATGAGACACGGGGATTCCTGTGAAGGTTTCTAAATCTTTTTCTCCTTTTTGATAAGACTCATTGGCACTGATTATCAGAGTACACTTTTCCATCATGGGACTGAGTTGACTATCAGGTTTTAACCCGAAATATTCCGCCTGATTATTGGTAATCCTGAGCGACCCAATTACAGATTTTATTGTTCGTGTTCTTCCTGTTTTAATTCCTGATGCTGTTGAAAAAAAAAGCTACCTAATTCTGGCCCCACTTGTGATAATATTTTTTGACTGAGATATTTTTCGATACATTCAAAATTTGACAGTTCGGTTGAATCTGTATTTCTGTAAAGAATGGATGCTACCTCTTTTAAGTGTGCTTTTAGGCGCTTTTGGTCTTCTGGTGTCATTTCTTTCCCTCATCTTTTTTTACAGTTTTACTAGCTTTTTCATTTTCGCCCTTTTTTCATATATTTGCAATAGTGAGATGCACCCTTTTAAGTCAAATAGAAGAGGTCAGTAGAGATATGTGGAAGCATTATAAAAACGTCTCCGAAGCTTTAATGCCCCAAGCCGAAGTTGTGGCCGACAAATTTCATGTTATGAAACAAGTAAATGAAGAATTAGATGGAGCTATAAAACAGCTTAATAAATCCGCTGAAGCCTTAAAAAATCAATCGGAAAAATCGCGAATACTCTCCGGAATCCCATTGGTGACAAGTTAAGACTTAATTGCATTTGTCAATCAGTAATATTACTCAAAAAAACTGCTTTTTTAGGAGTGGAAAATTCACGATTTAAGAGGGAGTAGGTATAAATATCACCCTCGGCACGATCGCACGATCGCCCAAATCTCAGTTTTCTACCCAAAGTCCGAGTAAATGTTGAGCATAATTGCTGATTGACAAATGCTTTCTTAGCTTAACTTGTTACCAATCCCGGAATCCCAAAAAGCAAATATGTCCTCCTAAAAAATGAATGCAACCTCACAGACCGGGAAAATAAAAGTTATAATCAGTCAAAAAAGTCGCTTCTAATTTAGGAAAAATGCCTCAATAAAAGAATAATTAAGACAAGTTTTTGAATCCAACGAAGATTGGGTAGAAGGATTATTTAATTTAAGTGATTGGTTAAAAGACGCCCGTTCATTTTTTCCAAAAAGCTGTGGGACAATTATTCGGTGGATTGGAGCAATTGTTGCCTACTTCGATCGGGGGACTACCCAAGGAGTTGTCGAAGGAATTAATAATAAATTAAAATTCATAAAAAGAAAAGCTTGTGGGTTTAGAAATTTTGAAAATTTTAGGCTGAGGAGCTTCTTAAATTGGCATTTTGCCAGTTAGTTTTACATAATAAGTTCGGGAGAACCATCAAAGTTATTATACATTGCTTGATGAAGCCAAGATTAGCTGTCAGACAACTCAAAAAAATAATTAAAAAAAAGATGAATTAGTAGAAACAAAGAAGATATAAATCAACAGAATTCTCAAAGAAAACCGAGAAAACATAGAGGCGGGAAAGCTTGTGGTGTATATGATTGATGAATGTCATCTTCTGTGGGGCGATGTTTGTGGATATGTTTGGGGAAAGACTAATAAAAGAATAGAAATCCCGATGATAAATCAGAGAGAAAGGCAAACATATTTTGGTGCCCTAAACGATCAAACAAAAGAATTTTTATGTGAAAATATTAACCCGGCAATTCAAAGAATACAGTTTTGTTTGTAAAATACCTCCAAAGTCTAAATAAAGGAGCTATAATTTTAATATTTTGGATGAGCAAGTTATCATAAATACGGAGAAATGGGAGATTATATTAATCTGGTTAATCAAGAGTTCAAAAAATCTGAATGGCTGATAATATGTGAATTATTTGCGCCTAATGCACCCGAACAAAACCCTGTAGCAGATATTTTGGCAGACCGGCAAAATATTTCTGAGTTCAAATTGGTATCTATGTAAATCTTTCTCACTTATTAAAAAACTATTCATGCTTGTAAGTTATTGTCAGACTTTTGATTTTCCGAAGCTAGATATGTATGGCTTTTTTTCTAAAAACTCTGAATTAATACCAAGTTAATCAGGATTAGTGAATCCCAAGATTTTTGCAATTGATTTAGGATTGCTATAGTACCTGTTGCTAAAGGCGGTACTGACGACGAGTACAACCTACAGCACGTCCATCTAGCTTGTCACAAACAGGTACATTCCAAAACTCAAACCCAGTCTCAAAAGGCCTTAAGTTAGGTTGAGCGTAGTGAGTTGGAAACTCTCATGCTGCGTTCTCAGGGGAGGGGAGAGTGGCGACGATCGAAAGTTAGCCGACAGAGGTAGGGCTAGAAATACCGATATCGACTCTAACGTCATATCAGAGATTTTTTTGGGCAAGCTGTTTTTTTTCCTGAACAGCTTGTTTAACGGAGAGGGAGGGATTCGAACCCTCGTTAAGTTGCCCTAAACAGCATTTCCAGTGCTGCGCCTTCAACCGCTCGGCCACCTCTCCAAGGCTAAATGAATTCATTTAGCCACGGCTAAGCTATCTTAGCAGAACAAATCTGATTTGGGAAGGGGTAACGGCATAAATTTGCTGTTTAATGTGGGTAGGGTGTCAAACGAGCGGGCTTGGGTTCTCCTTCCTGTGTCGCAAACCCATTCATCTAAAGGATTTTGCCCGCCAAACCCCTATCTAAAATCTAAAATCTAAAATCTAAAATTCCATGACTGGCTCTTACACAATTAAAATTCATAACAGACAGACAGGCGATCGCCACACCGTGCGAGTACCCGAAGACCGCTACATCCTCCAAAGCGCCGAAAACCAAGGAGTAGAATTGCCATTTTCCTGCCGCAACGGCGCTTGTACCGCCTGTGCGGTGCGCGTCAAGTCGGGGGAACTGCACCAGCCAGAAGCAATGGGGCTTTCGGTGGAACTGCAAAAAGAGGGTTATGCCCTGCTGTGCGTCAGCTATCCCCGTTCCAACATTGAGGTAGAGACGCAAGACGAAGACGAAGTGTACGAACTGCAATTCGGCCGCTACTTCGGCAAAGGTAAAGTTAAAGCCGGTTTGCCGTTGGATGAAGAGTGAGCCAATTTGATAAATAATCAACTACCAATTATCCATGCTTTATCGGTTATTTGCGATCGCCCTTTGTCTGTTGCTAGCTAGCTGCCAAAAACCAGAAATGCCCCAAGGTACGATCGCCAAAGTAGAAAGGGCCATCAGCGGCCAAACAATCGAAGTTATCAGTACAGCCGACAAAATAGCCTTATTAGAACAAATCAGGCTGATTGGTATTGATGCGCCGGATTTAAAACAGCAGCCTTGGGGAGAAGCAGCCAAACAAAGACTAGAACAGCTAATTGGGGGAAAACAGGTATTGTTAGAATCAGACATCGAACAGAAAGACCAGTTCGATCGCAAACTAGCCTACTTGTGGCAAGATAAAATTTTGCTCAACGAACAGCTACTCAAAGAAGGTTATGTCCTGGCCTCAGCGCGATCGCCCAACACCAAATACCAGCAGCGACTCGTGAACGCTCAAGAATGGGCGAGACTCATGGGTAAAGGCCTGTGGAATCCAGAACGAGCTTTGCGCCAAACTCCCGCAGAATTTCGCCAGCAAAATCGGAAATAGTCAGTTGACAGTTGATAGTTGACAGTTGACAGTTGTCATTGGAAGCAATTCTCAATTCCCAATTCCCAATTCCCAATTCCCAATTCCCAATTCCCAATGACTGATAATCAACTGCAAAACTTCTTAGAAATAGCCACCGAAGCAGCCCTAGCTGCCGGTTCCGTCCTGAAATCTTTCTGTGGAAAATTAGAAAAAATTCAAGAAAAAGGTCGATCGGGCGATTTAGTCACAGAAGCCGACAAAGCCTCAGAAGCCGTCATTTTAGAAATTCTCGGTCGCCACGTACCCGACCACGGCATCCTCGCCGAAGAATCCGGTAAATTAGGGGATGCCAGCAGCAAATACCTGTGGGCGATCGACCCTTTGGACGGCACAACCAATTATGCTCACCAATATCCTTTTTGGGCCGTGTCGATCGGACTGTTAATCGACGGCATACCACAAATTGGAGTAATTTACGACCCTTTTCATAACGAATTATTTCGGGCAGGCAAGGGATTGGGAGCAACCTGCAACCGTTCGCCCATCCAAGTTTCCCAAATCTCAGAATTGAGAACCAGCTTGCTAGTCACTGGCTTTGCATACGATCGGCGCGAAACAGCAGACAATAACTATGCCGAATTCTGTCACCTCACCCACCTCACCCAAGGCGTGCGGCGCAGCGGTTCCGCATCCCTAGACCTCGCACACCTGGCGATGGGGCGATCGGACGGATACTGGGAACGGGGACTCTCCCCTTGGGACGTAGCTGCAGGTGTACTCATCGTCTCCGAAGCCGGAGGTCAAGTTACCGCTTATGACGGCAGTGCCTTTGAGATGAACTCAGGTCGGGTTTTGGCCACAAACGGCAGAATCCACGCCGAACTCAGCAGCGCACTGCTAGCCGTTCCTCCCTTATCTTCTTGGAAGTAGCGCCCTGCAGCCAAGGATCGGGGGTAGTACGGGGGTCACAACCCCTTGACTCAAGCTACATTAAAGAATAGTGAAAAGCCAGGAAAGGAAGAGTAAAAGTTATGTCTTTTGAAATGACAAAAGGGCTGTTCAAGTATGACTTTACAGATCAGCACGCAATTTTGGGAATTCCCTTAGACGCCGAGTTTAACGACATCCGCAAGCGCTACATGAAAATCGCCCGCCGCTTGCATTCGGATACTTGCTCTTTTGAAGACCAAGCAGATAAAGATTGGGCCAACCAATTTTTGTCAAAAGTAGTCAATCCGGCCTACAACAAATTCTCTAAGGAAAGCGATCGCAAAGAATACAGCCTGCTATTAGCAGCCATCGCCAAGCGCGTCGTTAAAGAACAGGCGAAAATGCAAATTGAAAGCGAAGCAGCCAAACAGTTAGCTACCGCTAAAGATTGGGAAGAAGCTTACAAAATAGCAGTTAGCAAACTCGCTCTCAAGCAGTACGAATCAGTTAAGGAAACGCAAGAGGCGATCGATCGAATTAGCGAACTCAACATGGTTTATTTGCTGCGAAAAGAGCGCCTTGGTGGTGTTGGGGTTGCACCCGCTTCACCCATAAAAGATGCAACCCCACCCCCAATCCCAACCCCAACCCCAACCTCAACTCCAACCCCAACTCCGCCCAAAGACGACCCGCGGATCGAAGCCTATTGCCGCCGAGCTCAAGGATTTATGGACAGCAAAAATTACGCTAAAGCAAGTTTGGAGTTGAGGGAAGCCCTGAAGGGCGCCCCGAAACACAGCAAGGCTCACGCTATGTTAGCAATGTGCTACCTTGAACAAAATCAAGCCACAATGGCGAAACTTGAGATGAACAAAGCTTTGGCATCAAATCCTGAAGAACCGACGGCTTTGGAGGTCAAGAAAAAGCTGGAACAAGTTTCTGAAAAAGCCAAAAAAGGTGACGAGAAACCAGGATTTTTTGCAAGTTTGTTTGGCGGGAAGAAGAAGTGAGAAGTTGTGAGTTGTGAGTTGGGAATAGTTAGAAAGTGTTGAATTGCTCAGCAGTGGAGTGAACTCGCTCAAAAGAATCAAGAGTTGGTGATATCACATCGGATCGCAGTCGGAATTATACCGTCAGTGCGATCGTCCCGCGATCGCGGATGCTCCAGAAAGAACGGGACGATCGCACTGACGGGGAAAATGATAATTCCGATGCAAACAAAAACGATATTAGACCTTAATTTGTTAAAGTCGAAGGTTAAGCTTGCCTTCTTCGACTTTAACAGCGTTCCCTAAAGCTAAGCTTCTAACCCCAATCTAAAATCTCAAATCTAAAATCTCAAATTGATATGACACCTTAATTTGTTAAAATCGAAGGTTAAGCTTGCCTTCTTCGACTTTAACAGCGTCCCCTAAAGCTAAGGATCGCGAATTAAATAATTTACACTCTTGAAAGTGGGGTGGGCTCTCGTAGCCCGCCCTTTCTGGACGGGCTTTCAGGTCCATCCCACAAGAACATCACGCATTGTAAGTTATTTAATTCTCATTCCTAAGCTTCTGAGCCCAATCTAAAATCTTCTAAAGTCTAAAATCTAAAATTGATATGGTTCACCAACCCCCATCCGGTGCAAGAGATTTATTGCCCCTTGACGTTGCTCAAAAAATTTCGATCGAACGGCGCTTGCAGCAGGTTTTTCACCGCTGGGGCTATCACCGGATTATTACCTCTACTCTAGAACGGCTGGAGACATTGATGGCTGGGGGCGCGATCGACCGATCGACCTTAATTCAATTGCAAGACGCCGAGGATGGAGAACTCGGTTTGCGGCCGGAATTGACAGCATCTATCGCGCGCGCGGCTGCGATGCGGATGGCCGGGACTCGCTGGCAGCCGTTTCGCCTCTACTACAACGCCAATGTGTTCCGCAAAGGCCCAGATACTGGCTCAGGCGGGCAACAGGAGTTCTATCAAGCTGGGGTAGAACTGCTCGGCGCGGGGGGGACGGTTGCGGATGCGGAAGTGCTGCTGCTGCTGTCTGAGTGCTTGCAGAGTTTGGGAATTGATGGCTGGCATTTGGTTTTGGGAGAAGCGGGCTTGACTGCAAGATTGTTGGAACCGTTTCCGCCAAACGTGCGCCAAAAAGTTCGGGGGGCGATCGCCAATCTCGATCGAATTGCCTTAGAAACTTTGCCGCTGTCAACCGAATTGCGAGAAAGAGCTCTGCTGTTATTTGACTTGCGCGGCCGCCCAGAAGAGGTGTTGCCAATTGTTGCCAAACTAGATTTAGATTTGCCGCAGCAATCGGCGTTAAACAATCTCAAATCTGCGATCGAATTGCTGCACAAATGTCAATCAAAAATCCCCAATCTAAAATCCCACATTCACCTCGATTTGAGTTTAATTCAAACATTTGACTACTACACTGGAATTGTGTTTGAAGTTGTCAGCAGCAGCAAGACTGGACAGCGAGTTTTAGGACAAGGGGGACGCTACGACCAACTGTTGGGACTGTTCGACCCCCAAGGGCAAAATTCCCCCGGCATCGGGTTTTGTCTGAATATTGAAGATTTGCACCAAGTTTTGCTGACAGAGGGGCAATTGCCCAGCCAGACGCCAGCTAGCGACTGGTTGGTTGTGGCTCAAACTCCTGAAGCTAGTGCCGCTGCGTTTGCTTACGCTCGCAAACTCCGAGACTCTACTCACCTAGTTCGGGTGGAAATAGATTTGGAGAGTCGGGAGACGGAGGAGGCGGCGCGGGAATACGCGCGCGATCGACGAATTGCTCAAATTGCTTGGGTAAATGCCGAAGGATTGCCAACAATTGAAACGGTAAATTAGCCTCATTGGTAATTGGTAATTGGTAATTGGTAATTGGTTAAAAATCACCCGATATGATATTATGTATCCTGCTGATGGAGAGAAGGTTTTGCCAATTGCTAATTGCTAATTCCCTATCTACATAAAATGTTTTGAGAGAACACTATGGCACACACTATTGTTACGAATATTTGCGAGGGAGTTGCTGATTGCGTGGGCGCTTGTCCGGTTGCTTGCATTCACCCCGGTCCCGGCAAAAATGTCAAGGGTACTGATTGGTTTTGGATTGATTTTGATACCTGCATTGACTGCGGTATTTGTTTGCAGGTGTGTCCTGTCGAAGGTGCGATCGTTCCAGATGAGCGACCTGAGTTGCAGCAAACTCCGACTTGATTGCATTAATTAACTTCATCCGTAAGGTGCGCTGCGGCGCACCCTACATTTTTTTATGAACCGCAGAGGGCGCTGAGGACACAGAGAAGAACGGTGAGAAATATTGGAAAAATCTAACTTTTAGATATCTAAGTGAGGTAATTAATTATGTTACTTTTAGATCCAACAACTCTCGAACCGGCTACCGAACAGCGCATTATTTTATATGATGTGAGTTGGGAGCAATACGAGCAGCTTTCTGATATGTTTGTCGATGAAGTCCCCAGGATGACGTACTTGGAAGGAACGTTAGAAATTATCATGACGACTTCGCCAGAACATGAAAGGCTCAAAAAAATTATTGCCCGGTTGATAGAAACCTATGCGGTTGAAAGATTAATTAATCTCAACGGTTACGGAAGTGCTACGTTTCGCCGCGAAGTTGTGAGACGGGGTGCTGAACCAGATGAGTGTTACTGTTTGGGTTTACTTGCAGAAGTCCCCGATATTGTGATAGAAATTGCTCTGACTAGCGGCGGTGTTGACAAGTTGGATGTGTATCGCGGTTTGCAGGTTCCTGAAGTCTGGTTTTGGGCTAACGAGCAATTTTCTCTTTACCACTTGCGGGAGTCTGGTTATGAGTTAATTTCGAGGAGTGAATTTTTACCTGAGTTAGACTTTTCTGTATTGAGTCAATATGTAGGATATGTTAACCAGACTGAAGCTGTTATTGCTTATAGAACTGTTTTGCAAACAGCTACAGGAACCTCAAATCAATAGACATCTCCAGAAAAGCCAGTATTGAACAGGCAAGATGCCTGTTCCACAATTTAAAAAAAGCCCGATCGCACTTTACAAAAAAACTACAATAAAATCTACAATAAAATCCGATGCAGCCGATCGCACTTTCCGAATCTCAAATTTTATCCATCCGCACCCACGCTGAAAGCGCTTATCCTGAAGAATGCTGCGGTTTGTTGCTCGGTCGAGTTACTGCAGGTGTTAAAACTTTAGTAGAAGTTTGGCCGACTGAAAATGCTTGGAGTGCGGAAGCTCAAGAGAATTGGCCTGACCAAAAAGAATTGACAGAAAGACGCAGATATGCTATAAGTCCCGAAGATATGTTGCGGGCGATGAAACACGGGCGCGATCGATCTTTGACAATTATCGGTATATATCATTCTCACACGGATTGTCCCGCAGTGCCCTCAGAGTGCGATCGGGCATTGGCTTGGGCCCAATACTCTTACATCATTGTGTCCGTCCGACAAGGCTGTTCGGAAGACATCCGCAGTTGGAGTCTTGACGGAGAGGGGAACTTTCAAGCAGAGGAAATTCTCGCAGCCGAACCGACTCAGATTAAGAAATAATTAGTAAAAATAACAAACACGTAAAAATGCGAAAGATTTAGATAGGATATAATTCAAAATCTGCGCTACACACAATATCATGCTAAATCCTAATCTGGACGAGATCCAGCTCAACAAACAAGAATACGAACGCTACTCTCGCCACCTCATCCTCCCAGAAGTTGGATTGGAAGGGCAGAAGCGTCTCAAAGCTGCCAGCGTGCTCTGCATCGGTACGGGAGGCCTCGGTTCGCCGCTGCTGCTTTATTTAGCAGCAGCCGGTATTGGCCGCATTGGGATTGTAGACTTTGATATTGTTGACCATTCCAACTTGCAGCGGCAGGTAATTCACGGCACTTCTTGGGTGGGAAAACCGAAGATTGAGTCGGCTAAAAATCGGATTTTAGAAATTAATCCTTTTTGTCAAGTTGATTTGTACGAAACTCGCGTTAGTTCCGAAAATGCGATCGACATTGCCACTCCTTACGATATTATCATCGACGGTACAGACAACTTCCCGACTCGCTATTTAATGAACGACGTTTGCGTGCTTTTAAACAAGCCCAACGTCTACGGTTCCATCTTCCGATTTGAAGGGCAAGCAACAGTTTTTAACTACGAAGGCGGCCCGAATTACCGCGATTTGTACCCGGAACCCCCACCTCCTGGGATGGTTCCTTCTTGTGCCGAAGGTGGCGTTTTAGGCGTATTGCCTGGAGTAATTGGCTGCATTCAAGCAACGGAAGCTATCAAGATTATCTTGGGTCAAGGCACTACTTTGAGCGGCAGATTGTTGCTTTACAATGCCTTAGATATGACGTTCCGGCAATTGAAATTGCGCCCGAATCCAGTCCGCCCGGTAATTGAAAAGTTAATCGATTACGAAGAATTCTGCGGCATTCCTCAAGCGAAAGCAGACGAAGCCAAAATCCAAGTTTCTGAGATGACTGTCACAGAACTGAAGCAGTTAATCGACAGCGGTGCGAAGGATTTTCTGCTGCTGGATGTTCGGAATCCAAACGAGTATCAAATTGCTCAAATTCCTGGGTCTGTTTTGGTGCCTTTGCCGGATATCGAACACGGTGCAGGTGTCGCGAAGGTCAAGGAATTGTTGAACGGACACCGCTTGATTGCACACTGCAAAATGGGCGGGCGTTCTGCGAAGGCTTTGGGTATTTTGAAGGAAGCTGGAATTGAGGGGATTAATGTTAAGGGCGGAATTACTGCTTGGAGTGAAGAAGTAGACCCGTCTGTACCTCAATATTAAGGCTAATCTTTTTCTGGGGCGGGCGATTTGCCCGCCCGGAACCGGGATTATGGCGGCGGCAACGGTTTATTTCTATTTAGTAGATTCTGGAACTTACTAATAGATTCTTGGAATTGGCACTCAACATAATCAAAGACCAAACCACTACCCCCGCACCGATACTAATAGACATCTCCCAAAAAGAAATTGTGTGACGATCGCTCTTAAATTATAATGGAACTTTACCCACAAAAAACATGAGCCAACTTTGGTAATATCTCAACCAGCATCCATCCCAAACCCAGCGGCTGTAGGGTATGGACTGCGACCAACGGCTCTCCTGAGTTTATGGTGTAAAATGTACCTACTAATACATTTACCGTTATGAGCTTCCATCTAGACTATTTATTAGCCTTGCCGGGAGTCAGGGTTGAAACTTGTACTCAAGTTGAGGGAAAAGTTTCTTGGGACTGAGCATTTTATCGGAAGGAATTGTTTGTCATCCGAAGTAAAAATCCTACCGAAAAACTGCATCAAAATCGACCAATTCTAGTAAGAGATTTGTCTTTTTTTGGTCGTCCTGTGTATCTAAAAATCCCGCGACGGCAGTTTTACAGTCCTATTTGTCAACGGTATCCCACAGAAAGAATATATTTTTTGGAAGTTAAAAGACGGCATACTCAACGATACAAACAAAATATTTATGAGCGTGTAAAACAATCGAGCATGGAGCAAATTGTCCGAGAAGAAGGATTGAGTTATGATGAAATAAAAGGAATATTTGAGCAGGCAAACAAAATAAAAAAAACCGAATTGGCAACGGGTTAAACGAATTTGTCAAAGGTGAGATACAGCAGATTCCACGTTTATGAAGTACACCCAGATTGCTCTTCTATTGCCGTAGGGACACGGCACGGCGCCGTGTC
>NZ_JAUBTB010000140.1:0-12153 GCF_036704965.1 Microcoleus sp. F10-B2
TCGCGACCGAAATAATTGAGTATTTTTACTCGCGCTTGGTCTCTGACGATTCACTTTTACCCCCTCACTGCGTGTATATGCCAGTTGGGGGTGCGGAATGTGGGCTTGAAATTGCTGTTTCTCATGGACTGGCTCTGCTTGGGAATGACTGTTTTTACTGTAGCTATGCGGTTTTCAACCGCTGTATCCAGAGGCTCTGCCTCGCATGCAAACGAGAAAACTTTAACTGGTTCCTAGGCTCTACGTGAGAACCAGAAAATACTTTTCGTTCTTACTACAAACAATTTAATTCCTTTGAATGCTTCTCGGATCGAGAGCATCCCGCAACCCATCCCCTAATAAATTAAACGCCAAAACCGTCAAAATAATCAGTATTGCCGGAGGCCAAACCAACCAAGGCTGCAACACTAAAATTGAAGCATTAGTAGACAGAGATAGCAAATTTCCCCAAGAAGGATCTGGCTGTTGAATTCCCAAGCCAATTAAACTCAAAACCGACTCCGACACAATAAAACCCGGAACTGACAAAGTAGCAGAAATAATTACGTAAGTTGCAGTTTGTGGCAACACGTGGCGGACAATAATATAAATTGGATTCGCGCCCATTGCCCGCGCTGCTTGCACGAATTCTAGCTGTTTAATTGACAGTACCTGGCCGCGAATCACCCGCGCTAAACTCGCCCAACTGATAAATGAAGTAATCAGTACAATCAATATAAATCGCTGAACACTTGTCAATCCTGGTGGCAAGACTGCTGCTAGCGCTACTAATAAATAAAGACCGGGAATGGTCATCAATACTTCGGCGAAGCGCATTAAAATACTGTCAATCCAACTGCCGAAATAACCGGATATTCCTCCGATTAACAATCCCAAGGGAAAAGAAATTGCTATTCCTACTAAACCGATGCTGAGGCTAATTCGGCTGCCCTGTACTAAGCGGCTGAATTGATCTCGCGCTTGTTCGTCCGTGCCTAAAATGTTTATTTTGCCTTCTCCGGTAGTGCCAAAAAGATGCCTGTCAAAAGGCAAAATTCCTAAAAACTTATAGGGAGAAGCTTTGACAAAAAAACCGACAGCAGAGGGTTTTTGCCAGTCTACAATTACCTCGCGATCGCCCGTATTCGCATCCACTGGGCCCTGAGTAGTCGGATAAACGTGGGGGCCGATAAATCGCCCGTCTGGGGTGGTTAAATAAATCTGAGTTGGCGGCAGCAAGGAACCGTTTAATTGAGAGTCGTAGGGGTCGTAAGGCGCCACAAATTCGGCGAAAAGTGCTACTGTATAAAAAATTAACAGCAGCACGGCTCCCAACCGAGCTAGAGGGTTTTTTCTAAGATTTTGCCACCATTTCATAAGTTTTTAGGTTTGAGATTTTAAGTGGGTTCGCAGTAAGGACTAAACTTTTTAAAGTTCTTACTAAAGACTTGAGTTTTTTCTTAATATGCTCAGCAGCAAAAACTGAATTCCTGACTTATAAAAATTTTCAGGAATGAAGTCATTACTAAAAACATGAGACTATTTTTGTTCATCTGCTACCAAAATTATTCTACTTTCATTTTCTGCTATTTTCCCCAATTCCTCGCCGCTAAAAGGATTGTAGAAAAACGAGCCTGTTTGCGGAGGCAGTTTGGGATTGAGTACAATTTCTACTATACTCTTTACAACCCCTGTGAGCGGAATTGCCAGGATAACTCCCAACAACCCTCCCACTCTACCTCCTAACAGCAAAGCGGTGAAAATAATTACCGGGCTCAATCCGGTGAGATTGCCCATGATTCGGGGAGCTACTACATTATCCTTGATTTGCTGGAGACCGATCGCCACTACCAAGACTTGCAGCGCCAGCCACCAATCAATAAACGCTACAATTATACTAACAGTGCCAATTCCCAAAGTTGCTCCAATAAACGGAATAATTTCCGTCAATCCTATAAACACGGCAAACAGCAGAAAAAACGGAACTTGCAGCCACCAAAAAGCCAGACTCAGCGAGATCGCCATAAATAGTCCCAGCAATAATTGTCCCGATACAAATCGCTGGAGATTTCGCTGCAAAGTCTCTGTTAAAACATAGCGAATATCTGGCGAAAAAATGCTGGTCAAACCCTGCCACACTCTTTGACCGTCGAGGAGCATATAAAAGGAAATCACCAAAATAAAAATTAAGTCCAAAAACCAGTTAACAGTACCTACAACTAAGCCTAAACCCGTACCGGCGATCGCCTGGACTTGTTCTTGGACTTTTGCTGATAACTGCTGCTCCAATATTTGCACGTCAAACGGCAAATTGCGCTCGGCACTCCATGCTTGAAATTCGCCTAGCTGCTGTCGCGCCGACTCCAGTAATTCCGGGAACCTCACTCCCAACTGCCTCGCTTGGCTGAACACCGGCGGCACAATAGTTAAACCGATTACGACTACCACCACACCCGCAGTTAAGTAAACCAGTCCCGCAGCTACTCCCCGCGGCAAAAATACTTGCAGTCTTGCTACTGCATAATTTAATAAAAATGCAATGAGTCCCGCTGTTACTAAAATGCTGACAAGTTCCCCAACATAACTGACAGCAGTCAGGGTAAACCATCCCGTCACTAGCATTAGCAGCCAAGTAATTAGAAACTGTTGGACGGGAGAAAAGACACTATTCATTGTGATTTTTGTCAATTAAACTGGTACAACTTTCTGACCCGATTTGTCGGGTTCTACGACAAACACATTAGAGTATAGATTAACAATAATCAGTTCAAGATCAGACTTAATTATTTCAGCATTGATGAGTTGGTGACGGCAAAACCTCTCGGGGACAGAGAATGCGAGTGCGATCGACCCCACGCTGCAAAATCTCCCTAATCTTCAGTATGCCCCGGAGCCAGATCGAATTAAATGCCGATCGTACAAAGGCTCAATTCGCCATTGTAAGGTGAAATGGCGCTACACTCACCCAAAAGGAGGACGCGCAACTGCTCAGGCTCTTCGTTAAAATGAATCAGATATAAAAATCGCAATCTTTCTTTACAATAAAAAACCACAGGCTAATAGCGGCCAGAGGAACTACCGTGACCAATCAAGTTTTTTCAGAAGCGGAAGAAAAGCAACCCCTTCCCTCCGTGCAGAGCGGACGCGACAAGAACTCAGCAGTGGATGTACCCGAAAGTGGCGTCTCAGACCACTCTCGCTGGCAATTCTCCGGTGAGGAAGATGAACGAGAAGTTGCCCTGGAAGTTCCAGAAATGGAGGGGGAACAATCAGAAATTTGGGAAGCCGAAGCAACTGAAGTTGGGCCCAACAAAGAACTCAGGTGGCCTGCCTTGTTGGCGGGCGCAGGCATTGGCGTGGCTGCAACCCTGCTAGCAGTACACTTGACTGGGGGCAAGCAGAGCGCGCGTCCGGCAGTTCCAGTTCCATCGGCAACTCAGCAGGCGATTGCTCCGACGGTGACAGTGGCGCCTGTAGAATCGGCCCAGGTGGGTGAAACTCTGGAAGCGACGGGCACCGTGGCAGCCTATGACTTGCTGCCAGTGCTGCCACAGGCCAACGGTTTGCAAATCAAGCAGGTGTTGGTGAATGAAGGGGATGCGGTAGAAAAAGGTCAGACGATGGCAGTTTTGGACGATTCGGTGCTGCGATCGCAAATTGCCGAAGCGCTGGCGGGAGTACAATCGGCCAATTCTACGGTAGAACAAGCCCAAGCTCAGGTACAGCAAGCCGAGTCAGCCCAACAAGAAGCCCAAGCCGGCGTCGCTCAAGCTCAAGCTGGCGTTGAAAAAGCCATCGCTGACGCAGCGCAAGCCCAAACAGGCGTCGGCCAGGCTAGGGCCGGTGTGGAGCAAGCTAAAGCTGGTGTCACTCAAGCTAAAGCCGGTATTGCCTCCGCCCAGGCTAAATTAGATCAAGCTCAAAGAGAAGTAAATCGCAGTCAAAATTTGGCCGCTCAGGGAGTAATTAGCCAGCAAGATTTGGAAAGGCGAAAGACGGAACGGCAGACTGCTGTTCAAGACTTGAACAAAGCTAAAGCTGACTTGAATACAGCTTTGCAAGAACAGAATAAAGCAGCGGAAGAAGTGCAATCTTCTCTTGCTAGAGTAGCTACTGCTGAAGCTAATATCAGTACGGCTAGAGCGGCCCTAGCCAGCGCTCGTGCTAAAGTGAATACGGCCGGAGCGAGTGTTAGCAGTGCCAGAGCAAATGTCGGAAATAACGCAGCAAGTGTCCGCAGTAATGATGCACAAGTCAAACAGTTACAAACTCAACTAGAACAAACAATTGTTCGAGCGCCGGATAGCGGTACTGTGGCGGAAAGAA
The DNA here is from genome assembly GCF_036704965.1 of Microcoleus sp. F10-B2. Lineage (NCBI taxonomy): Bacteria > Bacillati > Cyanobacteriota > Cyanophyceae > Oscillatoriales > Microcoleaceae > Microcoleus > Microcoleus sp. F10-B2. The sequence continues at coordinate 4,306 of NZ_JAUBTB010000140.1, forward strand.
TTGGTCGAGTGGGCGATGTTTCTTCGGGAAGTCAAAAACTATTTTCGATTATTCGGGGCAACAAGCTGGAACTGCAATTGAAAGTCCCGGAAACTCAGGTTGCGCAAGTGCGGCCCGGAACAGCGGTGCAGATTACTTCTGACTCTGACAAGCGGATTAAGTTGTCAGGAACTGTGCGAGAGATTTCGCCGGTAGTTGACCCGCAAAATCGGCAAGCTACGGTGAAGATTGATTTGCCCGCAAGCGAGTTTTTGCGATCGGGAATGTTTTTGCGCGCATCAATTGCGACGGCAACGACTCAAGGTTTGAAAGTCCCCGCTAAAGCTATTTTGCCGCAAGCTGACGGCAGTTCTATTGTTTATAAACTTGTCGGCGAGGACAAGGTGCAGGCTCAACGGGTGGAAGTTGGGGAAATTTCCGGGGGTGCTGTAGGCGATTTGACTGCTGCTAAGGTGGAGGTTAAAAACGGTTTGAAGGCGGGCGATCGGGTGGTTGTTACTGGCGCTGGTTTTCTTAAGGATGGCGATCGGGTTAAGGTTGTTAAATAGTTATTGGTTATGGGTTATTTTTAGATACTTGTCTTTTTTTAACCGCAGATGAAGGCAGATAAACGCCGATGAACCCAGCTCGCCAATTCCTAATACTTCGACTAAGCTCAGTACGAGTTCCCAATTCTAAATTATGTCTTTCAACGTTTCGGCTTGGTCGATCAAACAGCCCGTCCCCACGATTGTTTTATTCTGAGTTCTGACAATCGGGGGTCATTGGTGACAAGTTAAGGCTCAAAGCCAGTTTTCAAGTGGATTTTCGGAGGTAGCTCAAAGAAAAAAGGTTCTCCACAGCAGACAGCATTTGGAAAAGGTGCCACAATCAACTTGACCTTGGGTTTTCGTTGAGCTTTGACAATCCCTAAATCTCGATTTTCTCTTCAAGGCAAAATACTTTACGGGGTCAGCAGCTAATCCCTTGTGATGAGCCACTTGAAAATGATAAAGACCTCGGTCAATCATCTCTAAAGAAATGCTCTCGAACCGCAGAGACATTTCGTCAGCAACCGCATCTCCTAAATCTACCAACACGCCATAAAACAGCCAAGTTCCCCAAATCTGTAACTTGATTCCATTGAGGGAACCCGTCGATAAATAACTGAGTCCCAAGAGACGTTTGACCACGTTAAACGCCTCTTCAATTCGCGATCGCCGTCTGTATAAATCGGCGACCACATAGGGCGGTAGAATTGTCGGGTCGAGTACGGAGGTCAGGTGAGAATTCCAGGTGTTCCCCGAACGAACTTCAATCAAACCTAAGGTAATAAATGGAGTCTTTTTCGTTCCCGAACCCAGACGCACTCGACGGTCTCGCAGACCGTAGCAGAAGAGTGAATACTTCCTCAAATTGGATCGCTGCTCGTTTTTTGAGTCGGGTAATTAAATCAACCGCTTATAAAAACCTAGGCAAACCTGGGTAAGCTCTGCGGTATAAGCTTTAAACATTCTTTCTTAGCGCTTGACGCTTCCTCGTTGTCGAGGTTGACCAAGAAACTCCAGTTAGAAACACTATAATAATCACAACGGCGTGATATCATAGCGGAATGTTTGATCTTTTTATTCAGTTGACTCCACTCACTCCAAACGTACTTTTCTGAATTCACTTCAGAATAGGCGGTTAAGGAGCGAGGTATTTTTTCACTTAATTTCATAGCCCTGCGAGCAATTACCAGTGCAGCCGATTCGTCGCTGGCTAAGCCATACATTCTCAAGTATTTTACCAAACCGATAATACTTGAATAAGCTGGATTGACCGCAATTAACTCAATGCCACGATTCGACAGAATAGAACTGAGTTGTTTGTAGAACTCACTGTAAGCCCAGCTCGACAACATCCGAGCATACTTTCTACCTTTTTCTCCCACGGATTGCTTTTTTGTTGAGAAATCAAGTTCTTCGCAAACCACAGGACATTCAAACGTCTGGGACACTATTGCTAGTTGCAGACAGGCCTCAACAACTTGAGCCTGTTGCTTTCCAGAGGGTAAACCCATTTGTAATGGAATCTGCCCTTTGGCTTTAAGGTTTCCTTCAGAATCGACATAGGCCCACCCAATAGAACCGGGATTCATGTCGATACCGATGCAACCGTACATCCTTTCTCTAGAAACCTGCTTCACGGGATTTGGAGTAAACTGAACAGCAGCAATCCACTTTCCATTCTTACGATAAAAATGCCAGGTCTTAGCACCGCATTCTGGTAGTCTGTTGATGTTGCGATTGAAATCACCAATCTCGGAAGACACATTTTTGCCGAATCGCGACTCTAAACATTTCGGAACTCGAAAAGTTATTTTATCCCCGTCCCACTGACATACTTGATTGCCATAAGACTCATCCTTAGAACCAACGACCAAAATATCGCTACGAGGGATGGAAACCTTGATTGGCTTAAGTCTTAAGTGTTCGCATTTATTGATTAACAAAGTTAATTTACGCTTTTTGTTGTGAATTTGAAAGCGCAAATTCTGCCAATTCGTGGATTTGTATTGCAGCGAGCAAGCAATTGGGAAGTTACAACCTGTTTTTGAGTTTTGCCATTTCTTTTTGGCATAAAACTTACGGGCTAATGCTAACTTGCGTTCGGCTTTCTTGAGCCACGTACTAATAGATTTAATCTTGCCTTCAAGAGTTTTCAGGTGTAAAATCCTGTGTTCCTTAGCGCCGTCTACGCGACCCAAGGCCGAGCTGATTACACCATTTGCGTGGCGCTTGTTGATGCCGTAGGTTTGTTGTAAGTGTGTATTCCAATCGGATTTCTTGAAAGGAGGGCCTGAAAGTAAATGGTTGACTGTTTCAATACTTGCGGCCCGAAAGATGGGGGCGTAAGATTCTAGAAACATCTCAAAGTCTGTAAATCCAAGTTCGTTAAGCTCGTGTGCTGGTGTGGGCAAGCCTTTGCAATAAGTTAGGGTAGCCATTGATTCGACCTCTCAATGTGGTTATATTATCGCCTATGTCCCCCATCTGTGCGGATGGACGCTCTGCTTGCCTTCTTTTTCCCAGCGCCTTATTGTGTCAACGCTCACGGCTTTAAGCTCTGCTAACTCGCCAATGCTAATCAGTCTATCCATTGATTTACCCAGAATCTAATTACTAATTTGTAGGTAAATCTAGATAAATTGTCAACAGTCGTCAACCCATGAAGGAGGGCTATACCAGCGAGGGAAATCCGCTCGTGAAGAAGCAATTCAATTTTTGCTCCCGGTGTCGGTGTCTTTGGCTTGCCAAGTTCGGATTTTCGACTTTCCTGGTGGCCCCGACATCGCGACATTTGTGATTTTGTTTGCCCCGACGAGTCATAAACCCTTTTTCATCACATCGTCAGAACCACAAGTGGGACAAATCAGATAGGGTTTCATGATGAGACTCCTCAAAAGACCGGACATAGAATTATTATCCTCCATCCTCTTACATAAAAGCACTACCTTTTCTGCTATTTCCCAACAAGTCTCTGATTTTTCCGTTTTTAACCGCCCCAAAGTCACGTTAATTGTAACGAAACATTACAAGATGACGTTAAAGCAGCATAGAGGCTTGACAGCAAAAAATTAATCGACTAATCTGATATACATACCCGGGTAAGTCAATTCACTGTCATATGCAAGAAAAGCAAAAAGTTACATTGTATCTTCCACCAGAACTGCATCGCCAGCTCAAAATCCGAGCAGCAGTCGAAACAGAACCGATGTCATCAATTGCAGAAAGGGCAATTGTCTTCTACCTAGGAAATCCCGAACTGGTTGACGAAGTAGAAGCCTCATACGGACAAACTCATCGGGTATACAACTGTCCAGAATGCACGGCTTCATTAGTAATGCGAGATGGAGAACTGGCATCCGTCACAAGTCAGCCGAGCGTATTGGCTGAGCAGGATCTTCCAGTAAAGCAGGTGTCAGGCGTCAGCGCTAGCACAGTCCAACCGGGAGAGGAAGAATTGGTTCCCTGCTAAGAATGCCTTGCTTCCCCAAAAAGCTAGAACTGAAAATTTCAGTAAGAGGGCTAATGGCAGCATTGAGATTCAGCAAAGATAGCACCGTCTCTAGTGGGTCGAGGAATATGCAAGAAGAGATCAGTATTCTAATCCAAGCTCAATATCCTCTGATCTACCTCGTGACATCCGAGGAAGAGCGGTGTGAGCAAGCAATTTCTGTAATAGCTAAAGCCAAGCCGCAGGGACGAGTCTTCGTGTGGACTGTCACCCAGGGCATGGTAGAGTACGGTCAACCTCGTGCAAACACTCAGCAAAGCACCCTCTCGCCACAGGCAGCAATTGAATGGGCAATTAGGCAGCGGGAACCCAACGACAATCGAAGTATATATATATTCAAAGACCTGCATCCTTTTAAAGATGATGCCACTGTAACCAGGTTGTTGCGGGATGCGATCGCCAACTTCAAAGGAACACACAAGACAATTATACTGATGTCTCCTTTGCAGCAAATTCCGATCGAGCTAGAAAAGGAAGTAGTGGTATTAGACTTCGCGCTCCCAGACATGAAGGAACTAAACCAAGTATTGTCTAGCCAGTTGGAGCAAACCAAATCGCGACGCATTACCACAGAGGCACGAGAAAAACTTTTAAAAGCAGCCTTGGGATTGACCAAGGACGAAGCTGAAAAAGTTTATCGCAAAGCGCAAGTTTCGATGGGGCGCTTAACAGAAGAAGAAGTAGACATAGTTCTGTCGGAGAAGAAGCAACTAATTCGGCGCAACGGTATTCTAGAGTTCATTGAAGAAGACGAAACCCTGGATGCAGTCGGCGGTTTAGAAGAGCTGAAGCGGTGGCTGAGGCAGCGTTCCAACGCCTTTACAGAGAGGGCTAGAGAATACGGTCTGCCTCAACCAAAAGGGATGTTAATTCTCGGCGTACCGGGATGCGGAAAATCGCTGATTGCCAAAACTACCTCCCGTCTATGGGGACTTCCCCTGCTGAGGCTAGATATGGGCCGGGTCTACGACGGCTCGATGGTGGGTCGATCGGAAGCCAACCTGCGCAACGCCCTCAAAACCGCAGAATCCATCTCTCCAGCCATCCTCTTCATCGACGAACTAGACAAAGCCTTTGCAGGAGGAACGGGTTCTGCCGACTCAGACGGAGGCACCTCCAGCCGGATTTTCGGTTCCTTCCTTACTTGGATGCAAGAAAAGACTTCCCCAGTCTTCGTAATGGCAACAGCCAACCGAATCGAGCGGTTGCCGGGAGAATTCTTGAGGAAAGGCCGGTTCGACGAACTCTTCTTTGTAGACCTGCCTACCAAGGAAGAACGCCAAGATATCTTTAAGATTCACCTGTCAAAGCGGCGTCGGGACATCTCTCGCTTCGATTTAGAGCAACTTTCCAACGTTTCCGACGGATTTTCAGGTGCAGAAATTGAGCAAGGGCTAGTAGCAGCCATGTACGAAGCCTTCGCTCAAGATCGAGAATTTACGCAGCTAGATATCATCGCGGCCATTAAATCCACATTGCCACTGTCTAAAACCATGACCGAACAGGTGACTGCCCTGCGGGATTGGGCGAGACAGCGCGCACGGCCCGCTGCGTCTTCCGTCGCTGAATACCAGCGAATGGAATTCTAAAAGCTTTCTCCTGGTCCAAACAGGAGCAAAGGCTAGCAACAGCTAGCAGTTCGATTGAAGAGCCGCCCAGCGGCACCGTTAAATCCAGACCGTTGTTGTTTCTCTCTCAGTTTTATTAGGAGGAAATCCAATGTCTCACTTTAGCACTCTGCGTACCAAAATCACTGACGCCGAAATCCTGAAAGCTTCCCTGCGCGACTTGGGCATTTCAGTCAAGTCCGAAGCTGATGTTCGTGGCTATAACGGTCAGCGCGTTCGCTCGGACATCGTGGCGATTCTGGAAGGCGAATACGACCTGGGTTGGTCTCGCAATAGCGATGGTTCCTTTGACCTGATTGCCGACCTCTGGGGCGTCGCCAAAAAGCACAATCAAACTGAGTTAATCAACTCCATTAACCAGAAGTACGCCGTTAACAAGACCTTGGCAGCAGTCAAGCAGCGCGGTTTGCAAAACGCCAACGTCAAGCTGGTAGTGCAAAATTAATCGCTCTGGGCGTTCCCAAGCTCGCGGGTTAACCAACGGGTTAACCCGTTTTCGCTAGCTAGGATGTAAAGTGGGGTTTTGAGCGCGCCACATAATTTTTTAGCACCCCCAAGCAGCAGCTCTCATGTAGAGAGTTGCTGCTTTAATGGTTGGCTACCTAATGCTTCGGGCAAGTGTCGATAGTTTGTTGAGAAATTTCAAATATTCGTCGATCGACTTTGCGTTCCCAGTCAAAATACTGCCGATGCGCTCCAGTCCCGCAGTAACCATACTCTGCGGCTATTCTGGTGACTGAGCGAGCTTCAGCATCGCATCTGCCAGTCTCTTCACAAAGCCTTCTTTAGAAGCTGATAACCGATTGCGATTAAAATATCCATGGTCGGATTTTGGCGCGATCGAAAGGTCAGAGGAAATTTAACCGCCGTGTTCATCAGTCCGATAACTACCGGCGCCCCCAATCCGAACATCAACGAAGCAACTGTTGCCGAGACTGGTGTCGGTTCGCGTACAATGTCAACATGGTGTTCGCTTACCAGCCGCCGGACAATGCGGCGCTGTAGGACTTGGGTGTAGAGGTGACTGAGCAGCCTAAAAGTAAATTCATTCACTCTTGCAGGGATAAATAGCCCGCAATTGTTAAGCAGCCGCTGCAGCCAAGTGTCGGATACAAAGTGCATTCGATCGCTCGATAGCCGGAAACAGAGCTTTTAGTTCAGCCTGTGTGCGTGCGTGGGTAGTGCTTTTATGTAAAGGATGGAGAAAATTGAGGCGGTTGAGTCTTCAGCGCATTGCTAATCGGATTTGGTGATTGTAGTCATGAATAAAATTCCAGGCGTTGCTGAATTACAATATGAGAGCATGATAGATAATAAGGTAAATTTTTATGAAATGCCCTGAATGCAGCTCAACTCATATCCGCAAAAATGGAATCCAGAGAGATAGGCACTCATCATCTTTGTGTCGATTGCGGTCGGCAATTTCTTGACAAATATGCAGAGCATAGAGGTTATAGTGATGATGTGAGACAGGAATGCCTAAAAATGTATGTAAATGGTATGGGGTTTAGAGCTATTGAGAGGGTTAAAGGAGTGCATCACACTACCATAATCAAATGGGTTAAACAGGTTGGAGAGCTACTACCTGATGCTTATAATCCTACTGTGATACCGCAAGTATGTGAACTTGATGAACTTGAAACTTTTGTCGGATAAAAAAAAACTTGCATCTGGCTCCAGACAGCAGTCGATCACTTCCAAGAAGGAATTTTAGGATGGGTTTTAGGCGACCAAGCGTGCTGAAACATTTCGTCCTTTGTGGGCAATTGTGAAGACATGGCAGTGCTATTTTTACGTTACGGATGGATGGCTAGTTTATCCAATGTTCATCCCAGATGGCGATCGGATTGTGAGCAAGACTTATATGACCCGAGTGGAAGGAGAAAACACACGTCTACGACATTATTTGGGAAGGCTTCATCGCAAAACACTTTGTTATTCTAAATCTGTAGTAATGCTAGAACATTCAGTTAGATTGTTGATTCACTACCTCAAATTTAAGGATGTTCCAGTCCCACAGCGATTCATATTGTAATTCAGCAACGCCAAAAATTGTATCCAACTAAAGGTACTGATGCCCCGTCAGGATTTCACTGTTCTACAATAGACATCTCCGAAAACACTCAAAGCCTCTGTATAGTTAAGTTCCAGGACGTAAATGTAATCATCGTAAATTAGCTAG
>NZ_JAUBTB010000141.1:0-11937 GCF_036704965.1 Microcoleus sp. F10-B2
GCGATCGCCCTTCGCTCAAAAGAACGATCGCACACAGAAGCAAACAAGATGGAAAGATGGAAATAGGAAGCGAAAACGATTTAGAAAACAGCATCACCTCCCGGGGGAGCTCGCTCGCTTAAAAGTATTGCGCTGCGAACAAATTTAATGAGGTTTACCCGATCGCCCGCAACAACACCCATCGGCGGAAAGCTTGGAGGTTTGGGCTTAGGCAATCGCGCGCCGGCACCTGCAGTCGGAGGTTCGTCAGTACCAGTTGCGCGATTGCCCGGAAAACCAAAAACAGGAATTAGGAATTTGCAAGTGATGGAACTTTCCACCAGCAACGAAACTTCCATCACTTCAGACAGTTCAAGCAATGTGTCAGGTTCGTACCAATCATCAGGACACGGGGCCCACTCGCAGAAGGAATCGAGAGAAACTTGCAGCAGTTCGGGGTTTTGGGCATCCCAAAGCGCAATCGCCTCTCGAAACGCATCGAGGGATTCAAAATCGTCAGGGTCTGGCGGCTCAGATTCCGACTGAATCTCAAAATCAAGGAGGCTCAGTTGCCCCTCAATGTCAGCTTTGTAAAAAATATTCTCAGGCTGTGGCGGGGAATAGCGAGCCAGGAACTTGGGAGAAAAAGTGACACCGGGGGAAGTTTCGAGCGATTGTGGGATCGACTCGTGAACTGGTTCGATTTGTGCGCCGGGGGAAGTTTCGACCGGTTGTGCGATCGGCTCCTGGACTGAAGACTTGAACAGCTCCAAAAGCTCGTGAGCTATAGATTTTGGCTTCTGGACGCAATCAACACCGGGGGAAGTTTTGACCGCTGGTACGATCGGCTCGTGGACTGGTTCGATTTGTGCGCCGGGGGAAGTTTTAAGCGCTTGCTCGATCAGTTCGTGGCGTTGAATTTCAATCACCGATGCTGTCAAAACGGCGGGCGTAAGCAATGTCAAACAATCGCGACCTATAAAACCGCAATAAGCACCAGAAGCGTCATGACGGCGATCGAACTCAACCCGTATGGTAAAAGACGTACTACCGCGCATAACTCGCCCAGTCATTCCAGAAAAGAAACCAGAATTTATGCAAACACGATCGTTTGTAGAAAAAGTTGTAGTTGTAGCGCCAGGGGAAGTTTCAATCAACGCCAGAAGCGGGAGCTGAGCGCCAACAACCGCATCAATCCAAGTTTGGCGGCACCGCCGATCGCCTGTTAGAGCAATATTAAGCTCGCGGGCGATCGACTTGAGTTCGCCTAAGGTCTTGTGTTCTAACTGTGTAGCAGTGTAAGTGTACATAGTTTGAGGGAAAGGGCTTGCGAAGTAAAGACAAGCCCAGGAAGATTTTACAGGAGTATCTGAATGCAGTCGTGGCAGACTAAACGCAGGAGAGTCCAGCGGGCAACTACCCGGAAGCTAGCTGGACGCCTGTGTTGTGTCTACCTTCCGATACTTTAGTATCTTTCAGCCCTGCTGTCAATACTTAAGTTTCGGTACTTATGTTACCATGAATGAAAACGAGCTCAAACAAGAGGTACCAGAAACAACCTTGGAAAGTTTAATAAAAGCTAGTGGGAAAACTCAGCGAGAGTTGGGAATCGCGCTGGGCGTTACTGAACTAACCATAAGAAATTGGGCAAAAAGAAAAAAAATCCCTCGACTGGATAACGCAGCAGCTTTAGCAAGTGAATTAGGCGTGTCATTAAAAACATTGACTCACTCATTACAAATAGACGTAAGCAAAGTTCCTGATGACAAACGAATAAGCCAAAACTAACCAACACCCGCACCACCGGGTCTCTCTGAATGTGTTAGCCACCGGGTGGGGCAACGGCAGTTTTCCTCAACTAAGACTACAGATGTAAAAATATGAAAAACTCTGTAACCATGACTGAAGTTTTCCTCAACTAAGACTACAGATGTAAAAATATGAAAAACTCTGTAACCATGACTAAAACTGAATTTGACTGATACACCCAGGAAGCTGTAATCAGTAACAATCAAAAAAGAACTGGCGACACCTGCCAGGGCTAAACACTAGACCCCCATAAATAGTCAAATAACAGGAATGACACTGATACCTGGGGGGTTCCCAGACCGACAGGATAGGCGGCCGTGTCACAAAGTTGATTCCAAGCCAATCAAAGTGGAGTGACAGCCGGGAGAGACCGGCAAGCTAGGCTACTGATGCTAATAAGTGACCCAAGAAGTAGCACACACCGGGATCGAACCTGGCCCTTCCTCAAGGTCGGAGCGTGCCACTAAGTACGACAGTAGTGGGACATCTCGGAGAGAACGAGACGCTAAACGCTGAGCGTACCTGCTGGCGTGACAGCCGGGAGAGACCGGCACTTCACCACTAAAACCATGAGCAGCAGCCAGCTTTCACTATTTGACACAAACGCCGCGACCGGAAGCGCGTATAAAGCCGGCGACTGGGTGAAAATACGACGAAAACCCGCAGTAGCAGCATGGGTTAAGCGCGGCGAAGTTTTCCGAATCCATCAAGTACACCCAGTTAACGGCAGCCTGAAATTTTGGAATCCCCATATCAATCAATGGGATTTTTTATATCCAGAGGAAGTTAAATTAACTGTAGAGCCTGTTGTAGGGGAAGTTGCAGCGGCCGAACCTACAGCAGAGCCTGTTGTAGGGGAAGTTGCAAAAACTGCACCGACAGCAGAGCCTGTTGTAGGGGAACTTGCAATAACCAAGCTAATTGCAGAGCCTGTTGTAGGGGAAATTAAAATCACACCATCAATAGCAGAGTCTGTTGTAGGGGAACTTGTAGAAACTGAGCCAACTATCGAACCAGTTGCAGGAAAAAGAAAAAACTACTACAACTCAAACGAAGGATACAGCGGCAACGGCTGGCTCGAAAGCCACTACAAAATCCGAGTTAACGGCAAGCAACACTCCATCAACTGCCCTGAAATCGGATGCACCGGGCCCTACAACAGTTACCGCTGGATGGACGGAAAGCGGCAGCGCGCCAAATACTGTCCGGGGAGTAAGTGTCCCGCAGTGCGAAAGGCTCTCAGAAGCGGCGAATCAATTAGTAAAATCTTAGAAATTATCAACCAATGAAAATCTCAGAACTGCAAACTCGCTACGGTCTAGCCAGCAAACAATCCGTGTACGATCGCATGAAAGCACTGCAAATAAGTCCAATCAGCCGCGGTGAAATATCCAGTGACTCACTGGACAAACTGGACAAACTGGACAAGTTTCTCAAAAACAACCCAGGAGCCAAAATCTGGGAATTTCCAAAGGATACAGAATCTTTATCTTTGTCTAGCGGACAACTAGACAAGTCCACTGGACAACTAGACAAGTCCACTGGACAACTGGACAACTTCAACGAAGTCTTGCAATTGGTAGAAGCGATCGCCCGCCACTTCGGGGCAGATCGAGACCCGCTGGCAAACTACAAGGCGCTGGAATATGCCGCCAACCACATCATGCTGCTGCCAACTTCCAAAATCAGAGAGCTAGTTGGAACAGTACCTAAAGGAGTGTGGTGGTTCCAAAGGGGAACTTTTATTATTAGCAAAGAAGATAGCATCAAAATCGGACGAGAAACGGCTTGGCGGATTCAAATGACAGCTAGCGCATTCAGACCAACGATCGAAGTGCCAGACAGCAGCCAATGACCGCTGCATTAATTTTTAGGCGTCAAACCCGTCATCATAACTTCCCCTGCAACAAACTCTACAGCAGACACTAATTGCAACCTCGATAAAACTTGAAGGCACAAGCTAAACACCGAGCTTGATAGCGGTAAAAATCGCGCTCCCGTTTTAGGCGCGCAATCCGCCGAAAAAGAACGCGGATAAAATATTGTCTCTTCATACAAAATATAAAACCAAATCAGATATTTGATCACCCCTAGCAATTTTATGTCAATATCTTTAGGTTATACCGGGTATTACTCAACCCGGTTGCCCTGCGGGGCCCTAAATCTTTACCGGCGCGGCCGGGGGGGCGGGCCATAACCCGGCTCCCCCCCCGGCCCACGTTCTCATGTAAATGTCTAAACATCTAAATATCTAAACATTTTGAAATTATCCTCAAATATTCGCAAGCTTCATCAGCAGTCATAGCTTTGAGAAATTTTTCCTCAGCAAAAGCTTGTTTAACAATTTTAGCTAATTTTTTTTGATAAATATGTTTCTTCTTCATAATGTAAAAAGCTAATTTTAGTTTTTTGACTTTTTGCCATCTTCTATGCCGCGAGCGATCGCCCAGTACATCGGTTGCGGATTGCCCTGCCAGTCAAAGAGCGCGAAAGTCGATCGGTAGTCCGAATCAATCTCACTCTGAAACCACAAAAGCGGAAAATTCCCCCACTCAACAGCAAACCTAGCACCAGAGCGTACAGCTTCACGGTGAACCCAGTAAGCCTGATGAAGTACAAAAGCACGGCGCAGGCGATCGGGAATAAATGCCTCAATCTGAGAAGTAAACTTGCCGCGATCGGAAAATTTATTAAAAGGAGTAATCAAACGACGCCGCCAAATGCGATCGTATGTCGAAAACTCTGAAATCCCCCAAGGTATTTTGTGCTGGCGCGAAAATTGCGACAGTTGACGAAATAAAACGCCGTCAGAAAGAGCAAAAAACTGTAAATCAAGCCATTGAAAGTGAAACTGAATACCCACCTGAAATTTAAGATGAGGATGTTTAGCTACCAATTCAAGAAGCCATTTTTCAAAAATAACAAAATTAAGTTTATTTTGCTGAAACAAAATCAACGGCTCGTTAACTATCACTCTAGTGCCTTTAGGCAAATTTTTTAAAAATTTATCTAAAGGAGCCATAGCAGCCCCCTGAAAATAAACATCTAAAAAATTACTATTGTTGAAAAACCAATCGTCAATTGTAAAACATTTAAAATTGAATTTTCTCTTATCGCTATAAGCCATCCGGTGCGCACAACAGTTGCGGATTTTGCACCACTTTTCAAGGCGAGGAGCTTGATACTTTGAATCAGCGCGAAACTCAGATGCAGGGATAAAAAAACTAAATTTAGACTCAACAGCCGACCATTCGGGACGAATTTGATAATTAGCAATATCAGGTGTAGAAAAAATATTATTTGAACCAGATACAGCAGTACCCAATTCAATAGAAGGCTTAAAATTAAACGGTCGAGCGTATTGTTCAACTATAAATACATAGAATATCGCGAAAACAACAGTAAATATATTAAAGCCAATTCCTACCTTAAAAGCTCGAAATAAAATTGATTTTAAATTGTTCATTTTACCTTCCGACTCCAACCGGGACGCCAGCCACGACACTCAGTATCTACAGATTCAGCCATCCAATATCCCCTATCCCAACCCTGAACAGATTCTAAATTTTTAAATTCAGTAGTGTTAAGTCCGCGAAATTTGTCACCTTTAACTAAATAGTAAGAAGCAGCGCGAACAGTAACAAAAGGTAGAGGTAAGAAAGGATTATACTCTACTTTTACAGGAGTATTATGAAGGTCTTGGCTGTAAGCTACTAAAAAACATCCTTTAGAATCAGAAGCTTTACCAGATGTAGAACCCCATAAAACTTGAAGCCAGACCTTTTTGCCAGCAGGACAGTTAATCCACGGAGTAGTCGAACCGCACCCACCAGACGAAGGAGGAGAGTAGCTAAGAAGAGTAGGACGAGGCGGGGGAATCGGAGCCGGAGGAGCTGCATTGCGAATTGCTAAAGTACGCTGCTCGTAACACGGAGTAATAAAATCAGAACAATAACGACAACCATCACAACAAGGAGGATTGTAAATATTAGCACAAGGATCGGGAGCAGCATAAGCAGCAAGGTAATAAGCAGCCGATTGCTTTTGCCAATTTGTATAAGTGGGGTCATACCAAGCTTTATAAACAACTTGATAATCTTTCATTCTCTGAATGTTAACTGCTTCAATTCTCGCCATCTCAGCACGGTAAGCCAAACATTGAGTATTGGTTGATGTTGAATTAAAAGCACCAGTAACGCTAACTAATGTAGCTACAATCGGCAGCCACAAACCCAAAACAGAACCAAAAGCAAAACCTATCAAATAAACAGCAGCGCGCAAACTCAGCGACCCGATCGTAGTTGCCACAATAGGAGCAATCTGAGGAATTAAAATCCTCAAAAATCCGGCAAGTTTAGCAGTTCTTAAAAGCATTACTTTCTAGCAAGTTTCCAAGCCTTTACCAAAGCAGCAATAGACATAATGGGAAGCCCTGTATTATACATTACAACGGCTGCATATTTAAGAATCGGCGAATTAGTCGAATTAATGGCAGAAATCATAAGCGCAGGAATTCTAATTGAATCAGGAGAAGCAGGCATTAAATTAATTGCTTTTGAGGTAGTAGAAGTTAGCAATCCGCCAACATCTTTATCTAGCAAACAAGCATATTGCTCTAACTCAGCAGGAGTTAGGGGACGACGCCACGTATTGTTCACCCAATATAAATCGGGGTCAGTAGTTAATGTTTGACCGTTACTCAAGACAAGCTCCAGGGGCTTACCCTCAGCCCTAATATCGCGAGTATAAAAAGCGTCGCACATAGCATTCAAATTGGTATTAGCAGGAACGTTGCCCATACCGTAAGCAGCCGAAATCATCTCCTTAGTATCTAATTGAATCATTTGAAAGGTGCACCAAGTGTAAGCAGTAGGCGCAGGAGTAGCAGTAGCTATATATACGGGCAACAAAAAACTCAGCATAATTAATCACCAAATATAAACTTTATCCCCAATCCCATAATTACAAAAGGCCGCAAGGCATTGACAATCATTCCAGGCAAGCAGATTCTGTCAAAATTCAACCCGGAATTGATTTCAAAGCAACCGTCGCCAACTGCATCTAAATATTGCTGTTCTGCTGGGTTGGGCATCGCAATATCGATGGGGAACTTTTGCACCATCTGGGAACCTAAAGACACAGGCGCAGGACAAGTTAAATTGCCAGCAATAGCACCTGAACTCTGAGCCAAAATCAGAAAAACTCCCAGAGCAGTCACGCCCAAAAATTTGGCATTCTCTAAAATACTTCGATGTCGGGGCTTCATCCTCAACTTACCGGCCGCCAACATCGATCGCATAAATTTGTCAAAACGTTCAGACCCCATAAATTCCTCAACCATCGCCAGCGTCGCGCAGTGTCGCTCAATAAATGCGATCGACCTTTCAATATCCAAATGCAGCGAGGGCGCGGGAACTGAAATCGGACCAAATTTGTAATTTCTAAAAAACTCTGTGTCTTCGTGCTGTCGAGCAAAATTAATCTGACCGCAAGCAACACCGTTGAGAAATTGAGCAATATCGTCAAAAGGACAAGCAGCCATCTGCTGCATGATCCACTGAGCGCGAGAACGTTTAAATTCAATTTCAAGGCGATCGTAATCAATACCGTCAATGTTCTTATCATAAATCCGAACAAAACGCTCAGATTCGCGAGACCCTAAATAAACTGTAGTGCCAGGTCGATTATTGCCACAATTAGAAACCCGACGCACCGACCGATAACCGACAAGCAAATTATCGCCTAAAAAAACCTCCCAATGACGGCGCGACAGTCGAGGAAAATCAGACACCACAGGAAAATCAAGAGCAATATCAATCCTGTTAGCGATGAATTCTTCTTCTGTCTGACAGAAAAATAAAAGAGCCTGAATTTTATCAAGAGCAATACCCGAAAGAGTAGAACCCTTCAAATCAACAAAATGCTTGTAAGGTTCACAGCTACCAGAAGCCGGATAGCGAGTACCTATTAAACTGCCCTGAAACTCATGCACCTCATGCCAAAGCTTATTCAAAGCTAAAACGTTGGTATCACGTGCATCCTGCAATTGCTGCTGCTTTCTCTCAAACGGCAAACCCAAAGTTCGTTGAATCTGGCGCAGCATAGATGGATGATAACTGGACACCTGAAACCGCAACCAATCAATTTTAACATTCCGAGGCAAATAATTATGTTGCATAATTCACCTAAACATTTTATAAGGAAGGTAGAAAGAAACAAACGTGATTATCAAAAATATAATGAAATTTTTAGGCAAGAAAAAACTCGCTAAAATAGAAATCAACACCCAAAAAATTAACCCAACAATAATCCTCCACACAAATTTATAGCTATCTCTCGTAACTTCATCCATTTGCTGCCAAATTTGACATTCGCGAGTAATCGCTAAATCAATTTTCCTAAGGCCTTCATAACTGGCAGCAGGCAACAACTGCCACAGAGGAATCATTCGACCTTGAAAATAGTGAATTCCCGGAAAAGGGATACTGCCTTGCAACTTCCAAGCTACAAACGGATGGTTGTTGTTAGCTTCGTAAATCCGCTTTTTCTTGAATTTATCTGCTTTATAAAATTGGTCTAGTTTCTCCTCAATCTCGCTAAAAGTATAACCTTGCTCTAACAAATCGCTAGAAGAAACTTCAACCGAAGAAGCAGAATCAATAATATAAGGATAATAACCAAAATCAGACTTATTGGCAAACTTAGAAGTTTCTAAATCCTGTTCCTCTAACAAACCAAAACTATCGTAAACTCTAAAAGTTTGAGCGTCAATTGCGTTGATTATCCCTTTCCAGTGTTTGGTCGCAAGTACCCAAACCTTAACGGGATTCTTTCGTACTTTTGGGTCGCGAAACCACACTTCAAATTCAGAAGGCCCGAACAAATGTACATCCTTAAATAAAAGGCGGTCGTTGCGGAGTTCGTTATCCCAAATCGCCAACCCTTCAGCGTATAAAATCTCAGAGCAAATTTGATGAATTGAAGAGTGTACCTGACTGGGATACTGTGCGGCGTAAACTATGTGCTGCGCCCTCTTTCTATTGTTAGCAACGGCATTAAAAGCCTCTGGCGGCAGAGTCCAAGACTGAGCGCTCGGAGCGTACAATCCCATCTCGTCAAGCAGAATCACGGCATTTTTAATTTGCAAAAACTGAGCAAAGTTTTTGTTAGCAGAAACGTAATAAATAATCCCCTTAGGAATGTTTTCAAACAGCCACAGGAGATTATTTATTTTGCAGTAGTAAGCCAAATTAAGGGGGTCGAGGCAAAAGTTAGTTACGAGCTTTAACCGATATTTCTCGGCAATCGCAAGCCCGTGCTGCAGCATTAGCAAGCTTTTGCCCCGACCGGGAAGCCCGTAAATGGCTGTAAAAGGCATTAGACTCGGCTCAAAACCATGTTAAGAACTCGAAGCGTAACCATGAAACCCATGGGAGCAAGAGCTACCCCAAAAGCGGCAAGCCCGATACCGTCAATGGCCTTGATCATGTTGATAGCGTTTGTCACGCCAGCAGCAATACTGGCAGCAGCAGCAGCGGAGGCATCACCAGCAGCAGGTGCAGTCGCCATTGCAGCACCGCCACCAACAATCGCACCGCCAACAGCTAAAGCAGCACCGGATAAAGCAACAAACTGAGCAGTTTTGCTATACTCAAATTTCCAGAAAAGGTCATTGAGCTTAGCTACTTGCTCGCGGTCAATAGCAAAAATTTCATCGGACTGAGATTGGTCAACAGATTCAATTTCTTGTAATTGATTTGTCATTTTTTTTCAATCTGGTAAATGGGAACAATACAAGAATGCACAACGAGGTTTTGTGTGTACAATACCGCGACCCCTATTACCAAACAAACAATCGCTTGACCTAACAAAATCATGTTAGTGTCAATAAATTTGTCTGGTAAGCTACGGTATCTTTCAGCAGCGGCCACTACTGAATCAATAAAATCTTTCATCAATCCAAAAACCTCTTAGCGAGAACAATAAATGCGTGAGTGGATGTAGCAGCTAATGCAGCTTTCATCGCCCAATCCATCGAAAATTCAATAACAGGCTTGATATCCTCTTTAATGAAATTCATGGCATCCGCCGCGCTAGGAACAGCCATTAAATGCAAGGAAACAAGAAGTGCCCACATGCTAAGACCTCATCCTAATAGCTATTCCAAAAGCGCAAGCAATAGCCATACTGCCAAAATGGTCGGCAATAAAATCCTGGGTGGAATTTTTCATGTTATCGGCAAACTGTTCGGGACTGCCGAGAACCAAAGACATTTTAGCAATAGCTTCGGCTCCAGTTATCCGATCGGTTGCTGCTAATGCAGGGCTGACAGGATAGCCCAAAATCCAAAAACTACAACCGAGAACAATAGAAAGTGCGGCCAAACGGCTAAAATAACAACCATTAAATCGAGCGGCATTCATAAGCCTCAATCAATAAACAGCCTAACTATCCGAAGAATCAAGGCCAGACAAAAAAACTGAGTCAGTAAAACGAAAAGATTAGCCCAAATAAACTCTACAATCAGAGTTATCAAATTATCATTGCTGTACGTGGTCAGGAGTATCATCTTCAAGTTCCTCCTCATCACCATCTCGGGAAACTTTGATTTTCGACCACTGATTTCGCGTCACGTTAAACAAAGCGAAATAATCTTTAAAAACGTCGTTAGGAGTAGCACCAACAGCTTTAATCCATCCATCCCAATAAGGAGTTGGGTTATTACCGTTGCCGACAGCGGCAGGCTTAAGAGCGAGGACAAAACTGTAATATTCGCCCTCAATCAATTTACTAATATTAAGCGAAGGAGTAATCCCAACTTTACAATTGTAAGGGTTTGCAACCTCCGACATAACCATATCAAGCGGAGTCTCAACAGAGGTAGCGCCGTTGTATTTTGTCAAAGGCATCTGACCTGACTGCAAGTAAGGGAGAAATAAAAACGCTTTATTATTGCCGGAAGAATTAAGTTCAGAACCTCCCCAACGAGCCCAACACAAAATCACGGGATAACCCGCAACGTTAGTTGTTTTCATTCCCTGAGCGCGTGTATTAGTCTCAGGAGTGTCAGCTAATCGGATAATTGAAGAAATAAAGTCGCGACCTTCTTTGGTTGCCATTCTATTTACGGTTCTCCTTGTAACGCCGCCACATTTTATCCGACCACGATTCGCCAGAAGGAGCCACAGGCGGTGGAGTATAAGTCGGTTTTGGCGGAGGGGTGTAACTTGGTTGCGGTTGAGGAGAAGCTGTCACCGGTGGAGGTGGCGGCATCGTCGTAGTGCTTGCTGCGATCGAAGCGGCTAAAATCAGTTCAATCATTGTGTTACCAATTCAATAAATCCATCTTGAGAGGTATGAATTGAGCGCACAACAGTAATCACACTTATCTTTTTGGCAACCCATTGCTTTAAATAAAGCTCTTTACTAAAATCTAGACAGTGCAATTTAAAAAAATTATGAGCAGAGTTGATGTTTTTGTATTAGCAGTATTATCTCGTCAAAATAAGCTATCTCTATCAAACATCGTAGAAAAAGTAGCTGAAATAAATCTAATAAAACCACCATCACGCATCGGAATATATAAAAGGTTACACGTATTAAAAGACCAAGCTTTAGTAAATTTCGAGTGGAAGCAAGGGGAAAAGATTTATACAATCTCAGAAAAAGGCTTACAAGTCATAACAGAATTTATCGATCAACTAACCGGAGCACAATCAGCGTGAGTCAAAATCAAATCAAATGGTTGGCGACAATTTTAATGGTAATTGACCATATAGGATTTTTGCTAGAAATAGAGCCGATGCGTGTTGTTGGACGCTTGAGTTTTCCACTGTTTGCATGGGTACTGGCTCAAAATTGGAAGCGGCGAGAACCAAACAGCAGTGCTAAACCTTTAATTAATAGATTGGTGTTATTTGGAATAATATCTCAAGTTCCACACCTTCTATTATTCAATAATTTACAACTGAATATATTAATTAGTTTGGCAGTTGCTATTATAACATTTGTTCAAATTCACAAATCGGATCGAAAAATTCTGGTACTAACAGCAGGACTGATAACTGCACAAGTTTTAGGAGTCAGTTACGGCTGGTATGCAGTGGCTTGCCCGCTACTGATGGTTAATCTAAAAGGCAAAGGCGATCG
>NZ_JAUBTB010000142.1:0-11667 GCF_036704965.1 Microcoleus sp. F10-B2
ATTTCAGCCTAAAAGTGTTTGGCTTCCAAGTTTTCACAACTGATAAAGAAATCCGACCCACATCTGCGGAATGTGGGCTTTAATCCTCCTGTCTGTCTCACTTTCCTCGGCGAGAAAGCATAGAGCTTAACTGCGATATGACGGGAGCATCTCACTTTTGCAGTTAAGCTAGAAATTGGAGTTTTAAGGCAGGAGGCAGGAGGCAGGAGGCAGGAGGAAAGAGGAAGAAGGAAAGAGGAAGAAGGAAAGAGCCAGAAGAAGTGTTTTTACAAATATGAGATGCTCCCGATATGACTTTTGGATAAAATCACCCGATTAGGTAATTGTCTCAGTTTCGGATTATTGATAAATTGCATAAACAGCTCATTAAAGCCGCAGTAGGAAAACATGGCTAGTTACGCAATTTTTGACGAAAAATACTACCTTGCTCAATATCCTTGGGTCAAGCCAGCCATTGATGCAGGAGTCATCAAATCAGGAAGAGAACACTTTGAAAAATTCGGTCAAGCCGCCGGCCTAACTAAAGTATCGCGCTATTTTGACGAAAATACTTATCTTGCCGGCAACCCAGACATTGCTGCCTTAGTCCGCACTCCCAACAACCCAAATGCGCCTTTTGCAACCGGGCTAGACCACTTTATTCAATACGGTTACGAAGAGGGTCGCACTCGCGTATCGCCTGAGTATGACGAAGCTTTTTATCTCGCAAATAACCGACAGTTGCAGCCGTTTATTCAGAATGGAACTTTTAAAAATGGCTACCAGCATTTCATTGAATTCGGCATCAAAGACGGTCAGTTTGGGACTTCATTTTTTGAAACAGAATACTTACTAAAAAACCCAGACATCGTGCCTTTTGTCAACTCTGGAGCCTTGAAAACAGGTCGCGAACACTACTTCAATTTCGGCAAAAACGAGCCTAACCGCTCTGCGACTTTTATCGGAACTTCCGGGAATGACATTATCACCGGTGCTGGGGTGGGAAATACCGAATTAATTGGAGTTGAAGTAGGTTATGTTACAAACAGTGATGGCTTTACCATCCCCGGCAGAAATTATGAAAGTGAGGGCAGTAATGAATTCGATATTCTCACTGGCGGTAGCGGCAGCGATAAATTCATGCTCGGAGACCTTTTAGTAGGCAGTGGTGGTAAGGGATTCAGTTTCCCAACAAATTTATATATCGGGCCGGGTTTTGCTACAATTCGGAACTTTACCCAAGGGCAGGATAGTATTCAACTAGCAACAAGAGATATCCAACCTTCCTTAGATAAATTCTTGATATTTCCCATCAACAACAATCGAGATTTAGCTATCCAAACGAACGGCTTGTTCGTCTCCCTTTCAGATGGAAGTTCGGGAATTAGTAGATTTGACACGATCGCTGTTATTGAAGGCGGCGGAAATCTCAAGTTGAATTTATTACCAGAATCTAGAGGTTCTCTACCTCTACTTGGCTAGAAATCTCGAAGCTATTGGGGATTTGGCTGATTGCTGCTGGGAAGTACGATCGCACATTCAAAAAAAGTGCGATCGCACTTTTGTGTTTGCCATAAAAATAATAAAACAGGCTTAACAATAATTAACTTGACATAGTGAGTTCGTAGAGTTATTTATAGTGGGTCAAGTTTAACCGACAAGTAAGCAGACTAAGCTTGGAGAAATAATTATGACAAATTATGACATTTTTGACGAGCCATACTACCTTGGGCAATATCCTTGGGTGCAATCGGCTATTGATGCAGGAATTATAAAATCTGGGAGAGAACACTTTGAAAAGTTTGGTCAAGCCGGCGGCCTGACCCAAGTATCGCGGTACTTTGACGAAGAAACCTATCTATCTCAAAATCCAGATATTGCTCCCCTGGTTCGTAGCGCCAACAATCCAAACGCGCCTTTTGCCTCTGGTTTAGACCACTTTATCCAGTTTGGTTACGATGAAGGCCGCACCCAAGTATCGCCTGACTACGACGAAGCATTTTATTTAAAACGATACCCCGTACTTGTGCCGTTTGTACAGAACGGCACTTTCAAATCGGGTTTGGAACACTTTATCAAATTCGGAGCCAAAGAAGGTCTTTACGCGAGTAGCTTTTTTGAACCGGAATACTTGTTGAAAAACCCCGACGTAGCAGCAGCAGTAAAGGCGGGAGTTTTTAAAACAGGCGGAGAACACTACCGAAAATTTGGACAATTTGAGCCAGCGCGATCGGCTACATTTGTCGGTACTAAAGGCACTGACATTTTAACGGGATTTGGTGTGGGAAATGTTGAAATCATTGGCATTCAAGTATCTTTAAATGCAGCGGGCGATCGAGTTTATGAAAAACCTTCCGGTTTTCCCTCCCCCCCCGTAAACGACACCCTAATTGGCGGTAACGGTACTGATACTTTCGTGCTCGGTGTAGGGGATTTTTCCGATGTGAATGGGGGTCAATTCTACGGGGGGGTTAGCAACACCAACTACGCTACGATTAAAAACTTTGACCCGCAAGCCGATAAAATCCGCCTAGCGGGAACGCGAGGCAACTATATGTTGAACAATACTCCTAATGGAGATTTTAGGATTAGTGTCGGGCCGATTAGGGCTTTCGCAGCGGTAGGTATAGTCGAGGGCGGTCTGAATATGCCGTTTTTCGTAAATCGGGGGCGCGATCTCTTAATCTTTGATAAAGTTTCTGTATTGGATAACTTTTGGGAAGCTGGATATTTAGCAAACAATCCCGATGTTGCTACGGCGGTTAAAGCAGGAAGTTTTGCTTCAGGTCTCGATCAGTATACAAAAGTTGGTCAATTTGAAACCAATCGATCTGCAACTTTTGTGGGGACTTCTGGGAATGATATTGTGACTGGTTTTGGCAAGGGAAAAACAACAATTATTGGAGTTGATTTTGATGAGCATTATTTCAGCGACGGCAGCAACGAATTTGATACCTTGATTGGTAGCGAAGGTGCTGATACTTTTATTTTGGCTTATGACAATACTTCGCCACCACCGGGCGGTCAACCTAGCACTCAAGAATTGTACTTAGGCCCGGGTGAGGCTCGGATTCGCGGCTTCAATCCCAGTCAGGGAGATGCACTCCAGCTATCAGGCAAACTCAGTAACTATCAAATATCTCCAGTGGGTGGAGATTTAGTCATATCAAAAGGAGGAGATAGAATTGCAATTCTTGAGGGAGGTGCTGGATTAAATTTGAAACAACTGACTTTTCCTCAACTTGCTGACATTTATAATTTTCCTTTCTTGCTTGGCTAGAAACCGGGTTGATGAAATTTTAACAGGACTTACGCACAGACTCTCGTAAACCGGGTTTAATCATAAACCCGGTTTCTTGAATCAACCCAGTTTCTGAATGTAGTTCTGGACGCATGGGGTAATCAGAAACCGGGTTTTTTTACGAAAATCCTTCGTTAGAGTCCACAGATTAGATGAAAAACCCGGTTTCTCTGGCCTTAATGCGTAATTCCTGTGAATAATTAAGCCCGATCGCGCGCTAGCTTCAAAACCTCAACCGCATCTTTGTGACCTTCCGAAGACGCCCAAATTAACGCAGTCCAAGTATTATTATCCTTAGCTTTGATATCAGCTCCTTTATCGATTAAAAATTCGACAACTTGAGTGCGCCCGCTACCTGCTGCACTCATCAAAGCCGTCAAACCAAAATTAGTTTTAGCATTCACATCCGCCCCCGCCTCCAGCAAAAGCTGTACAATCTCGGTATGTCCGGCAGCAGCGGCACTCATTAACGGCGTCCACCCGTCATTGTCGTGACTGTTGACATCCGCACCTGCAGCCAGCAATGTTTTGACGATCGCCGAATTGCCAGCCTCAGCCGCCGCCGTCAAAGCCGTCGTACCTTCCTCATCTTTGGCATTGATATCTGCACGCTGTTCGATCGCACTTTCTACAGCGGCAACATCACCCGTCTTGACGGCATCAATTAAATCTGTCATAAATTCTCCCTTGTATCCTCTCAAATATTAAATCCTATGACAGTCGATATTTTAATCCTCTCCAACGGCCCCGGAGAATTGGCAACTTGGGTGCGTCCCGCCGTGCAAGCTTTGCGCGACCAATTAGGAAACGCGGGCACTCAAGCGCGCATCTCTGTGGTGCTGTCCCCCTGTCCGCACGCCACCGGGAAAGAAGCAGAAATAGCCTGTTCCTACCCAGAAGTTGACAGAGTGCAAGCACCGGAGCATTTTTTTCCCTTCTTATTGTCGGGCAAAACTGCTGAAAATTGGGATTGGCACGAAACAGGAGTTGTTTTATTTTTAGGCGGCGATCAATTTTTTACGGTTGTGATTGGCAAAAGGCTAAAATATCGCACTGTTATTTATGCTGAATGGGAGGCGCGGTGGTATCGCTGGATTGATAAATTTGCGGCGATGAAACCAGAAGTTTTTGCTAAAATTCCCCAAAAATATGCTAATAAATTTACAGTTGTCGGAGATTTGATCGCGGAAGTAGGGAACGGGAAATCGGACGCCGGAGATTGGGCGGGCACGGGGGCACCGCCCCTACGGAAAATAGAATTAATTGGATTGTTGCCCGGTTCTAAAGCGGCCAAATTAGCTTTAGGTGTACCGTTATGTTTGTCGATCGCCCAATCCATCCACCGCATCCGCCCTGAAACTCGCTTTGTAATTCCCGTTGCTCCTACCATAGATGTGCAAACTCTAGCAGGTTTTGCCGACCCCAAACAAAATCCTTGCCTGCATTTATTTGAAAACGCCAGCGCCGAACTTCATTTAACAGAACGACCGTTTTTGCAGACAGCAAATAACTTGCAAGTAGAACTTTGGACGCAGACGCCCGCTTACGATTTGCTATCAGAATGCAGCCTGTGTTTAACTACTGTGGGAGCGAATACAGCCGAATTGGGTTCGTTAGCTGTACCGATGATTGTTTTGATTCCGACGCAGCAATTGGATGCGATGAAAGCCTGGGACGGATTGCCGGGATTGCTGGCAAATTTGCCGTTAGTCGGTTCCGTTTTTGCTACGGCTATTAATTGGCTAATCTGGCAATTGGGAAAGGGAAAGCTTTATGCTTGGCCGAATATTTGGGCACAGGAAGAGATTGTGCCGGAGTTAATAGGGAAGCTGGAACCGGAAGTAATTGCTCAATTGGCGATCGACTATTTGAGCCATCCTGAAAAATTAGCACAAATGGGCGATCGTTTGCGTGCGGTTCGAGGAGAATCGGGGGCTGCGAAAAAAATTGCTGAATTGGTTTGTGAAGAAATTGATTTACAACCATAAATACGCTGTATTTATGGTTGGTAGGGACACGGCGAAAGCCTTTGTCCCTACCGAGGATATATCCGGGGTGTGTTTCATAAACCTGGAATCTGCTGTAAAACCTCGTAGGGGCGGGTTCACCAACAATCTCTGACTCTAATCGACTATCTAAATAAACCCGCCCCCACCCAACTGTAAATCTCAATCTAGATGATTCCGGTATTTTATAAATAGAGGTACATCTAGATTGTTAGTGGGGTGAGGGCGGGTTTATCTATCCCTTTGGCGGATGACAGATATTGCTGGTGAAACCCGCCCCTACGACAAATATGTTAGGAAGAAGAAAGAGGGCGGGTTTATCTATCCCTTTCGCGGATGACAGATATTGCTGGTAAAACCTGCCCCTACATTAGCTTAAGCCCGATCGTGCTTGGCAATTATCCAAATGGCGTGGATCATGCCCGGAAACCAGAAAAAACAGGTTAGAACCAGGTTGATCCAAAAATCAGTGCCGAGGCCTACAGTCAAAAATACGCCCAGCGGGGGAATAAAAATTGCAGCGACTATGCGAATCAAATTGCTCATCTCAGTTACTCCAAACGAGTTTTCTCTTTCAATTTAACTTCACTGACTGACAGAGCCTTTCCCGAAAAACTTAGGCGGTGCTGCCATAGTGTAAACTTCGGTTTCAGCGGCGATTACCTGTCGTAAGTGACCGGGAAGCTGCATCAACCCCAACAGTGTAATTCCGTCGAACATCCGCAACCCGCCAGTTGTTTTCTCGGCGAGTAATTTGTCAGTAACTGTGGGTTCGGGCCGCGTATTTATTTCTTGATTAGAAGCTATGGCGAAACCCCAAGGAGCTCCGTAAGTAGAAATAAAGCTGGTGCAGGATTGAACATTGGAGAAAACAGATTTCAGGGTATTCACAATGCGAGCGTGCATTTTCATTTCTGCCGGAGAAACGGGGCCCGCTTGCACTACGAAATATCCGTTAGGTGACATTACGCTGCGAACTTTCTCAAAATACTCCTTGGTAAACAACTGGAAAGATGGGCCTTCTTCAATGGGATCGGACAAGTCAGAAATGACAATATCCCAATCATTGTCAGTTTTGTCTAAATAGTCCAAAGCATCGCCGATTACTACTTCGCAGCGGGGGTCGTCAAAGGCATTTTGGTGCATTTCTGGCAGGTGTTCGCGGCAAGCTTCTACTACTTCGCCGTCAATGTCGATCATCACGACTTTTTCAACTGTTTTCCAGCGCAGCACTTCTCTAATTGTAGCTCCTTCTCCGCCGCCGAGAACGAGGACTTTTTTGGGGGAACCGTGACAAATCATGGCTGGGTGCACAAGGGGTTCGTGGTACAGAAACTCGTCGCCCGTACAAGATTGCCACTTGCCGTCTAAAACTAAGCCTTTGCCGTAAGTACCGGTCTGAACTACGTACATTTCTTGATAGGCTGTTTTCTTGTAAGCAAGCACCGCGATGACGCCGTGAACGTAAATATCCCAAGGGGTAATGTACTCGCTCATCCAAAAGTCTGCACGAACTTCGCTACCTGACATCAATTACTCTCCAAATATAAACTGCTGTGTCGATGTTGTCACAAGTAGTAGTTATTAGCACAAAATGGTGCGGGTGTGTGAGTACGATCGACACATTAAAGTGAGATTTCTCAGCAATGCTATAGTGTGATTGCGTTCTGGGAGCAATTGGCTTGTTACTTGAGATTCCTTGTGGGCGATCGCGCGCCCTGTCGATCGCACTTTTCTCGTCGCCCCCGGTCGATCGCACTCACATTTAATATTTTTCCTTTGCCTTGCCGGCGGGTTTTGTACAAATGTTGTCTGAATCGGGCCGTGTTTCGCGCTCAGTCCGCCCTTCTAAGTTTGCGATCGGCCTGCTGATTTATCAACCATCAGATGAAAAACCCGCAAATGCCTGTGCGCGGAAGAAAAGTGACCCTCGGTTTTAACCAGATTTGTTATTGATAACTTGACATTTTGAATGTATCTTAGATAAGATTTTTATAAATAGCAAAATCAAGCCTATCTTTAATTTTTATTACAGAATTGCCAAAAATAGGCGGTACTATTTTATAAACAAATCAAGGTAAAAACAAGCCATAATGAAACTTTTATAACAATCTTTTTAGGTTTTAAATAATAGACAATGGAACCAACAGACTGGAAAAACAGAATCAAAGAGCTGGAAAAGGCCAATCAAATCCTACAGGAAAAACTCGAAACTTCGGAAACCGAACGCAGCCAATTAGAAGCCCTCAATCAAAAAACAGAATTTTTGCTAAAAACAGTCACTGAGGATTTTAGAGATTACGAAAAGATTGTAAAAGCAAGAATGTCTACACTAGAAAAAGCTATCTTAAACCAGCAAACAACGCAGA
The DNA here is from genome assembly GCF_036704965.1 of Microcoleus sp. F10-B2. Taxonomy (NCBI): domain Bacteria; kingdom Bacillati; phylum Cyanobacteriota; class Cyanophyceae; order Oscillatoriales; family Microcoleaceae; genus Microcoleus; species Microcoleus sp. F10-B2. Next base: position 7,656 of record NZ_JAUBTB010000142.1, read on the forward strand.
TCAAATTGATCGAAGCCGAAAAAATGTCGGCTTTGGGAATTTTGGTAGCTGGTATCGCCCACGAAATCAACAATCCCGTCAACTTCATCTACGGCAATATTACCTATGTCAATGACTACACGAGCGATATTTTAAAATTGCTCGCAATGTACCAGGATCGGTATCCCGAAACAGATGCAGAGATTGAAGCTTTTCTTGAAAAAATTGACCTCGACTTTCTGCGCGAAGATTTGTTGAAAACTCTTTCGTCAATGAAAGTTGGCTCTGAGCGCATCCGCGAAATTGTGCTGACTTTACGCAACTTTGCGCGGGTAGATGAAGCCGAAAAGAAACCGGTTAACATTCACGAAGGACTTGAAAGTACCTTGTTAATTGTGCAGCATTTGACAAAAGAAAAAGCAGGTTTGCCTGCTATAAATATTGTTAAAAACTATGGAAGCTTACCTAAAATAGAATGTTATGCAGGGCAATTAAATCAGGCGTTCATGAACATCATTAATAATGCTATTGATGCCCTGCGAGAGCGAGACCAAAAGAGTTCCATAGCGGAGATAGAAGCCAACCCCAGCCAGATGGCAATTACTACTTCTATTATTTCGGAAAATTGGGCAAAAATTAGCATCAAAGATAATGGTATGGGCATGAATGAAGCTGTGAGATCGAAAATTTTCGATCCGTTTTTCACCACCAAACCAGTTGGTCAGGGGACGGGTTTGGGATTGTCAATTAGCTATCAGATTGTTGTGGACAAACACGGCGGGAGGTTGGAGTGCATCTCCGCAATTGGAGAAGGGACTGAATTGGCGATCGAGATTCCGATCGCCAATTCCCGCAGCTAAGATCGATCGATCGAGCTAAACTGAGGGATAATGAAAACTCCCTTTGACTGCGGCTCCTCCTAGTTTGATGTGCAACCCTATGTCTACTGTCACTTTTGGTTTGTCAACCCCTATAGCGGCAGAGGCCGGGGCATCCTACGGCAGCAGCGAACCGCCACAGCGCCCCACCGTGCGGGCAGAGTGGATAGAGGTATTGGTGGACTCTCCTTTCAGGGTTGCGGGGGACTCGCCTGGGGAGGAAAATAAGTTATTTACCTATCGTTTACCTGCGGAACTTACCGTGCAACCAGGGGATATTTTGAGTGTACCCTTTGGCAGTCAACAGGTAGGGGCGATCGCGATTCGGTTCATTTCTCAACTGCCGCCCGACTTAGATCCGGCGCGGGTTAAAGATGTCGAAGATGTTGTCAGTACGGGTTTTTTCCCGCCCACTTACTGGGAATTGCTCGATCGCACTGCCACCTATTATTGCACACCTTTAATTCAAGTAATTAGAGCCTCGTTGCCGCCCGGTTTGTTAAGCCGTTCCGTGCGCCGAATTCGCTTAATTAAGGACGCAATTTCTCCGAATGCCGAAACATTTCTCAATCCCGCCGCCAGTCAAATTTTGCAATTGCTGCAAGCTCAAAAAAACGGCGATTACACTTGGCAATACCTCCAGCGCCAAGTTAAGGGAAGTTATCGGGGATTGAAAGATTTATTGAAACGCGGTTGGGTAGAAAGTTATTTAGAACCGCCCAATCCTCCCAAACCACAACTCAAACCGGCAGTGACATTAATTGCTAGTGCATTTGTCACAGATTTAACCAAGCGGCAACAAGAAGTATTGGAAGTTTTACGGCGTGGCGGCGGTGAAATGTGGCTGAACGATTTACTAAAAATTTGCAGTGCGAGTTCCTACGTTGTCAAAGTTTTAGAACAGAAAGGTACCGTTGTAATCGATAAAAGGGAAGTGCTCAGGGGCGATCGCGGAATTTCTCAATTGCCCGATGCACCCAAAACTTTAACTCATTTTCAAGCTCAAGCCTTAGCGTTTATTAACTCTTTTTCGGGATTTCGTCAAGTGCTGCTGCACGGCGTTACAGGTTCCGGGAAAACCGAAGTGTATTTGCAGGCGATCGCCCCAATCTTAGCCAGCGGCAAATCCGCCCTCGTACTCGTTCCCGAAATCGGCCTCACACCGCAACTTACAGACAGATTCCGCGCCCGTTTTGGCGAGCAAATTTGCGTCTACCACAGCGCCCTATCCGACGGCGAACGTTACGATACATGGCGTCAGATGCTGACTGGAACCCCGCAAATTGTCATCGGCACGCGATCGGCCATTTTTGCGCCTTTACCTCACCTCGGCTTAATTATCCTCGATGAAGAACACGACAGCAGCTTCAAACAAGACCAACCAGCCCCCTGCTACCACGCCCGCACCGTTGCCAAATGGCGCGCGGAATTAGAAAATTGTCCGTTAATTTTAGGTTCCGCAACGCCAGCTTTAGAGACTTTTGTCGGGACGCGAAGAGATTATTACTCGTTACCAACTATCCATTATTTATCATTGCCCGATCGCATTTATTCGCGCCCGATGCCGCCTGTGGAAATAGTCGATATGCGCCAAGAATTGCGGCAAGGTAACCGCTCAATTTTCAGCGCTTCCCTGCAAAACGCCCTGGAACAATTGCGAGCAAGACAACAGCAAGGTATTCTATTTATTCACAGAAGAGGACACAGTACCTTTGTCTCTTGTCGGAGTTGCGGCTATGTGATGGAATGCCCGAACTGCGATGTTTCCCTGTCTTATCACCACGTCGGCGAAGCAACCGCAGAAGTGTTGCGCTGTCACTACTGCAACCACACGGAACGACACCCCCAAAACTGCCCGGAATGCAGTTCTCCCTACTTCAAAAACTTCGGCAGCGGCACTCAGCGAGTCGAACAGGAATTAACGAGATTGTTTCCCGAATTGCGCGCAATTCGATTTGACAGCGATACAACTAGAAATAAGGGCGACCACCGCAGATTGTTAACGCAATTTGCTAATGGAGAAGCTGACATTTTGTTGGGTACGCAAATGCTGACGAAAGGGTTAGATTTAGCTGGAGTCACCTTGGTGGGAGTTGTGTCTGCTGATGGGTTGCTGAACTTATCAGATTATCGGGCCAGCGAACGAGCTTTTCAAACATTAACTCAAGTCGCGGGCCGTGCAGGCAGAGGCAACGATCCGGGGCGGGTAATTATTCAAACTTACACTCCCGAACACCGGGTAATTCAAGCAGTTAGGCGGCACGAATATGCAGATTTTGTGGAAACAGAATTAGCAGAAAGAGCAGCGCTGAATTATCCACCTTCCGGGCGGCTGATTTTGTTGCGGTTGAGCAGTGTAGATGCGGCAGAAGTGGCGGTGACTGCGGTACAATTGGCGTCGGTTTGTCAGGAGTATATTCAGCGATTGTCTGTACCGGGATGTGAGTTGTTGGGGCCTGCACCTGCGGCGATTATGCGGGTGGCAAATCGGTATCGGTGGCAGATTTTGCTGAAGTTGCCTTTGGATGAGTCGGTGGATTTGTCGGATTTGATCGGATTGCGCGATCGCACGCCGCGTTCTGTTAGTTTAACTATTGATGTCGATCCCTTGAATTTTGGTTGAGGGTTATTGGTTGGGTGGGGGCGGGTTTTTATAGATTGTTTGTGGGGGCGGGTTTTTATAGATTGTTTGTGGGGGCGGGTTTTTATAGATTGTTAGTCAGCCTCAAATATGGTTGGTAAAACCCGCCCCTACGATAACTGGTAGGGGCGGGTTTCACCAACCATCTATGGCGGAAACCAACAATCTAATAAACCCGCCCCCGCCCAACGAACAAATGTTTTATGGGGACAAAATTATGAAATACGATCGCAACAAACACCACCGCCGCTCAATTCGCCTACCAGGATATGATTATAGGACTCCCGGCGCTTATTTTATCACTATTTGCAGTTGGCAGCGCGAATGTTTATTCGGAACTTACCCCGCACATAAGATTCATTTCTTCTGAAACCATTACATGGCAAGACTTTCCTGGAGCGGGAAAATCAAGTACATGACTACAACTTTTTACGGCGTTGCTGAATCAAGGTATGAATGCCCCAGGAATGGGAAGATCGTGAAATTTCAAGTAATGTATTAATAACTTAATAGA
>NZ_JAUBTB010000143.1:0-11234 GCF_036704965.1 Microcoleus sp. F10-B2
GCAATCCTCGCATCATTTGCATAATTATTGTAGGGGCAATCCCACGCCCGGTTGCCCGATAGATAGGGGGTAGGCACTCTTAGCACTACCCCTACAAATTTATCTGAATCATTTAGGATTGCTATATTCAGGGCGGGCGGGACACCCCACAAGACTTTAAATTTTTTAGAGATACAATTTAAATGCCGCCACAGCTTAGTTAGAAAAGAAAGAGCGAGTCGAGCGCAACTACATACCTTTGTTTAATTTGTCAGTTGGCTTTAGTCCTAAAATATTAACCGCAGATGAATGCAGATTCATAACATTATCGGCGGTTAAAATCTTCCTCAAGATACAGGAAAATAAACAACAAGCATCGAAATATTTTGGTGAGTGCGGGCGATCGCTTCCGGTTCCTTGAGAGTTCCCGGTTTTTCCCACAAATTCGGGTGAGAAATTGTGGTTAAAATCAGCAAATCGTGTTCTAACAAATTCTGCGAAACTAACTTGATAAAATTTCCCCGCACCCGATTTACTGGTATCTCAGAAAGAATTTCCACCTCCGCCGCACTTTTGTTGCTTTGTTCCCGTTTTGTCGCCACCAACAACACTTGCAAACTCGCCTTGAGTTCCTCTGCCAAACTCTTAGCAATATCCACGGTTTCCTGAAACCCAAACCGAGTCAACTCGCTGTCAGTTACCGCCAAAATAACTCTGGCTGTATTCTGGAGAGGATCGGGAAATCGAGCAATCAGTACGGGTACGGGCGATCGCCTTACTACATTGTCAATGATGCTGCCAAAAAAATTGTCGCGAGTCGTGGAAAATCCCTTCCAACCGCAAACTATTAAACTAGCCTCGCGTTCGGTTGCACTCCGCAGGATTCCGCGATCGATCGCATCATCTATCCTCGCGATCGGTTCAACCGCACAAGCAGCAGCATGGGCGACAGTTTCCGCAGCCGTCAAAAGTTGAGTTTGCTGCATTTTCTCTGCGGGCGAAATTGCTTCCCCGCGATCGGACAAAATATGCAGCGGCAGCAAAGTTCCCTGAGATGTTTTTGCTAAAATCAAAGCCAAACGCAGCAAATTATCTTCCGTATTCGGATTAGCAACAGGCACTAAAACTCGCTCACCCCATAAATGCTTTCCCGAAGTAGCAGCCGGCAAACTCGACCCCGGCTGCTGCATTTCTTGACCCCAGCGAGATACAATCCAAGGAGAAGCGACACAAGTTACTAAAATCATGGCAATGATGCCATTCACCGTTACGCGATCGACCAATTTAATGTCAAAAGCAACCGTAATCGCCGCCAAAGTAGAAGCAGCTTGAGCAACAGACAGACCGAACATTACCATAATGTTGGGAAACTCAAAACGAAATAATTTCCCCGGTAGCCAAGCTGCCAAAAACTTGCTCACCACCTCAGCTAAAATCATCACCGCCGCCACCAATAAAGACTGCGGCTGCTTTACCAAAATTAGCGGGTCAATTAACATCCCCACAGAAATCAGAAAAAACGGCACAAACAGCGTATTGCCAATAAACTCAATCCGATTCATCAGCGGACTCATTTTGGGAATAATTTGAGTGATGGCAATTCCAGATAAAAATGCACCAATAATTGCCTCAATTTCAATTAGTTCTGCTGCGTAAGAAACTAGAAATAGGGTAGCCAATACAAATATAAATTCGGCATTTTCGTCGTGTCCGAATTTCTTAAAAAACCAGCGACCGATTTTGGGGACTCCCCACAAAGTAGCAAAAGTGTAGATAGCAAGAGATGGAATGAGAAACAGCCAAAATTCGAGAGTGAGATTTCCTTTGAAAGCTTTGACAACAATTGCCAGCACCAACAGTCCCAACACATTCGTAATTAAAGTCCCGCCCAAAGTCGCAGTAATAGTCTGAGTTCGCATCAAGCCCAATTTTGTGAGAATTGGCAGCGCTAAAAGCGTGTGCGTAGCAAAACAAGAAGCGACTAAAATTGCAGCCAGCCAGCTATATCCCAACAGCAGCATTGCTCCTGTCCCCAATATCATCGGTAGCGAAAAAGTAGCCAGCCCAAATATGACAGCTTTGTCCGCATTGAGTTTGAGGTCGTCGAGGCTAGTTTCCAGTCCCGCTAGGAACATCAAAAACAGCAATCCTACAGTACCTAACAAAACAATAGTAGCGTCCCGTTGCAGCAAATTGAGACCGTTGGGCCCGACAATTACGCCCGCAATAATTAACCCGACTATTCCCGGCAGTCGCAAGCGCTCAAATAACAGCGGCGCGAGTAGCATGATTGCTAAAAGAACTAGAAAAACGGGAACGGGAGCGGTAATCGGGCCGGAAGTTAACATGAATTTCACCCTAAATATTGGCAGCGAACTGCTACCATTTTTAAAATAAAATAACCAAAATATCTATCAATCTAAAGAGGTATTCTCAATTAATTACAGCGTAATTGGTAATAAGTAGGACTGGGCGGTAGCAACTCGGTTTATTGGTAAAATATGGGTTAAATGACTAGAAATTTCTGCAAAAAACCGGGTTTCTAGTTCCCCGCGCACAAGTCCTGATTTGGCATACCCATAAAAAAGGGAAACGTGCTTTTATCCCTTGCTCTTCCCTATTTGAAATCTAAAACGGGGAAAGGTTTCGCTGCTTCCATCTGCGCCGCTAAAGCAATTAAAGTTGCTTCCGCAGCCGGCCGCCCGATAATTTGAATTCCCACGGGCAAGCCGTTGTTATCTAAAATGGCAGGAAGTGCGATCGCAGGCAAACCGCTAGCATTAAATGGCGGACAAGGAGCAATCCAATTAATAATCCGCTGCAAAGTTTCTTCAAAACTCAAATCCGCCCACTCCCCAACCCGGATGGGGGAGTGCATATAAGTCGGCAAAACTAACACATCAAATTTTTCAAAGAATCCCACAATCCGCCGTGAAATCACCTGCATTTGATTTACCGCCCGCAAATATTCCCCAGCCGAAACAGTTCTTTCTAACAGCCAGCGATTCATCGGTTCCAAAGCAGGGCCGGGAATGCCGCTTGCAGCCGCCCCCGACTGCCAAATTGCGGTAAACGGTTCGATTAAACCCGTAAAATCCGGGCATCCAGGTTCGACATCATGGCCCAAATCTGTCAATAATTTTACTGTTTCGAGTACCGCTTGCTGGCAGGTAGCCGAAGCCTCGCCCACAGGGGAAATAGTCGTAGAAAAAGCGATTCGCAGTTTGCCCGACTTTTGACGGGAAGCCTCTAGAAACGTCGGATTTGCATCGGGTAGCCAGTACGGATCGCCTGTTGTGTAGCCTGACATCACGTCCAAAAGTGCGGCGGCGTCAGCTACAGTGCGCGCCAGGGGGCCGTTGGCCGAAATGCCGCTGAGGTAATCTCCGACAGGTGCCCAGGAAACTCGCCCCCGCGACGGTTTAATGCCCACTAAACCGCAGCAGGAAGCCGGGCCTCGAATCGAACCGCCGCCGTCTGAACCTTGGGCGATCGCGCACAAACCCGCTGCTACAGCCGCCGCTGAGCCGCCGCTGGAACCTCCGGGCGTATAGTCTAAATTCCAGGGATTGCGCGCAGGCGGGAAACCTTCGGGTTCGGTGTAAGGTAATGAGCCAATTTGAGAGGTTGCTGTTTTTCCGAGAATGTTAAATCCCGCTGCTTTGATCCGCCATACTACTGACTCGTCGTAGGCAGATATCTTACCCAGCAAAGCCTGAGTGCCGTAGGTACAGGGAACGCCGGTAACTGGTGTCAAGTCTTTAATGGCGATGGGCACTCCGAAAAAAGGTGGCAATTCCTGTGACTTGTTTAACCCAGCTAGTTGCTCGGTTTGAGATTTAGCTAGGGCGATCGCCCGATCGGCCGTTACTGTAAAATAACTGCCAAGCTCAGGGTTTAATCGATCGATCCGTTCCAAGTACAGATTGACAATTTCTAAAGGCGACACCTCTAGGGCGCGAATCGACTCCGCCAACTCCATAGCTGGAGTAAAAGCCCGATCGACAGAATTCATCGGTTTAAGTCCTTAATGTTTGGATAAAGTATCAATTTATACTACTTGAGTGCGTAAAACTCTTTCCGTTAAAAAAATTATCCAAAAATGTGGAAAATCCCTATTTGGTTGTAGATCGAGAGTGAGCGCATCCTCCTATTGGCAGAATATTTGCTTTGTATTGCACCAGTAGAACCTTATCTTGCGATAGACTGAGGAGAACAGTTAAGCTTTTGTGCAAGAGACGCACAATGGCGATCGGCATTGTCCAACTTCCACAAATCATCTGTTCGAGTCAGCCTTCTCACCAAATTAAGGTAGCGCATATGACACAACAGCATCCGCCAGCTCCTCGCCCGCCCGTACCCGGAGCTCCCCCGCCGCCAGGAATGCCCCGTCCTCCAGCTCCCGGGATGCCACCCAGAGCAGCAGGAATGCCACCAGCACCGCCGCCGGCACCCGCACCGCCCCCCGCAGCCTCGCCCAAATCCTTCGCCACACCTAAAAACCAGAGCTTTAGCAGCGGCGGAGTTCCGACTTTGAAAGAGCTAGTCCTCCGAGCCAAAGATGAAGGAGTATCCGACCTTCACCTCGGAGTAAACGAAGTTCCCCGCTTCCGCACGCGGGGCGAGATTGCCGACATCGGGTATCCACCGACGGATTTAGATACGTTTTTTGGCTGGTTGCGCGAGTGCATGAGCGATGAAGAAATTGAAATTTTCCAAAAAACCCTAGATTTTGACGGCGCTTTCGACTTCGGGTTCGTCCGCATTCGGATCAGTTGCATGGACTCCTTGGCCGGGCCGGCAATGGTGCTGCGGCTAATTCCTTCCAAAATAATGACACTGGAGGAATTGAAGCTGCCGGAGGTCTTTAAGAAAATATGCGGCTACCACAAAGGGTTGATTTTGGTGACGGGTCCGACAGGTTCGGGTAAGTCTACCACCTTGGCAGCGATGATCGACTACATCAATAAGCATAAAGCCTACAATATCATCACGATCGAAGACCCGGTAGAATTCGTACACGAAAGCAAAAAATCCTTGATCAAGCACCGGGAAGTCGGCAGGCACACCCTCAAGTTTATGAACGCTCTCAAAGGCGCTCTGCGGCAAGACCCGGACATGATGCTAGTAGGAGAAATTCGGGACAGAGAGACGGTGGAAATCGCCCTCAAAGCCTCTCAGACCGGTCACTTAGTTGCAGGAACCCTGCACACCAACAGTGCGATTAAAACCCTGAACCGGATTCTGGATATGTTCGGGCCCGAAGAACAGGAAGCCATACGGGTTTCCATTTCCGAGTCCCTAGTGGCGATTATTGCTCAACTGCTGTGCAAAACCACAGACGGGAAGCGGGCTGCTTTCCACGACGTTTTGATCAATACCGACGTGGTTAAGGAATACATTCTGAAAGGTCAGAATGAGGAAATCAATCAAATTATGATTAAAGATACTTATGAAGGCATGACGACGATGAATAAGTCGCTCTACGGCCTTTATCAAGAAGGTCGGATTACCGAAGACCTTTGTGTGGAGAACTCGCCGTTCCCTAACGAAATGGCTCAGATGCTGCGAGGCCGAGTCTAAAGGTCGAGTGTTAACAGTAGTTAAAAGTTAACTTTTAACTGTTAACTTTTAACTTTTATTGGTGTACTTCATTGAAAGTCGATCGCCCGATTTTGCCAGAATTTTTCAAAGGCATTGCGCTGTTTACACCAGGGGGAGACTTAATCTATTGTATAGACTCCCGCAAGCAAACTCAGTGGCACTTGCAGTTGTGCGTAGCTCTACAGGAGATACTGGGTTTGTCGGAACCGCCGCATTTTCTAATACCTTGCTATACAGCAACCGTTGACTGCTGGCTCGATCGGAGCGATAGGCAGTTGCGGGTTGCTGCCGAGGCATACCCCCCGGTACTGCGACATCAAACGCTGCTGAACGCCATTTTTGGAACTGGCGACTTGGTTTGGCATCCCCGCAGCGAAGAAATGTGCGAACCGATGGCGATCGCTATTTATCACCAACAATTCCCCGAACTTTGGGAAAATCACGACTTAATTGTACAGTATGCCAGTCCCCCAGATCGATCGCACTCGCTCGGTTCGATCGTATCTACCTCATCCTTCCGGCAATCGCAGCAGACTCCGCTTCCCAAACAAACAGCACTCACCCCACCGCCACAAACTCAAGGGTACGTTTTGCGCCTCTTTGTTTCCGGAAGCAATCCCAGCACCGAACGCACCCTCGAAACTTTACACCAGTTCTTAGAGAAATGCCTCGATCGTCCCTACACTTTAAAAGTAATTGATGTTTTGAAACATCCAGAACAAGCTGAGGCAGATCAGATTTCAGCAACTCCTACTTTGATTAAAATCTGGCCGAAACCCGTGCGGCGAATTGTCGGCGAATTGAACGATGATGAAAAAATAATGCGGCTGTTAAGCTATTCAGAATTTTAGATTTGGGCGAATATTTTTGCGATTATTTAATACTGGCGATCGCCGGTTGACTCGCCATTGAATTAGGATCGCGAATTAAATAATTTACACATATTTGTGGGATGGGCGTCCCGCCCGTCCAGAAAGGACGGCCGGGACGCCCATCCCACAAGAACAATAAATTGTAAGTTATTTAATTCTCATTCCTTAACAACATATAGCCTTTCTCAGATAGATGAGGTACAAGTTTAGATTTTAGATTTTAGATTTTAGATTTTAGATTGGGGGATTGGGGAATTGTTAATTAATTGGTGAATACCTCATTTTTCCGAGAACCGCTATAGGACTTACGAACGTTCGTTTAAAACCCACTTTCGGCACCCTCCACTTTCACAATCGGTTTTTGCGTAATTTTGTCAACCCAAACGATCACTTTTTATACACAAAAGTGGGAAATTGAACTGGCGATCGCCAGTTCAATTTCGCCAAACTCCCAAAATTCGTAGTGTGACACGCTCGCTGGTGCGGAATGTGGGTTGTAAGGAGGGAAAGATAATGCCAGGTAATCAAGGGGATACCAACAGCGATGGGTTATACAAATACAACACAACCCGGCTGTTGAGAAGATACGTACATCCTTCCAAAATTATGAAGTAGCACAACTGAAGGCAGAAGTTTCTCGGCTTAAAGAGGAACTGGATGCGGCACAAAAAGTGATTGCCGACCTACATCAGCAAAACCAGGCTCTTCGACAAAAGGTGTTAACTTCAGAAAAATGCCATCGCTTTTTGAATGCAAGTTTTCGGGTTACTGAATTTCCTTGACTAGCCGCGAACTCCAAGGACACCAGTAAAGACCTGGTAAAAATGCTCCACCCGCTTCATCAAGGTGGTCTTCGACGTACGTAGTTGAAGCATCACAAACTTCTATCGCGTAGCTAAAGAAGCTGATAGTCGCTGGATCTAATTGATAGCTCCATTTTGGATTGTAGGGAGCAGGTCTTGGTATGATTCTTCCGACTACATGGGTTTCATCTTTCTGGGTTCCATTGAGTATATTCCGGGCTTGTTGGATCTTACTCTCATCAGTGAGTTCAATAACGAATGGATCGCCGCCGCCTGCGGTCTCAAAGACAAATCTAGCAGGTGCAGCCGCGTATGCTGGAGCACTAAAGCTGATACCCAGCATACCAACAAGAGCCAATACAGTTAGTCCTCGACGTATCAGAGAAGTGAGTTTTTGAAATAGATTCATGGTAAAGACCTCTTTACTCGCCAAAACAAATCCTACCACTCTGGTGCACTCATGATTACTGCACCTCACATTCGACACCCTCAACTGTCACATCGAATGAAAAGAGCTTAAAATGCTTACTAAGTAAGGGTTTTATGCTTTCGCAGACAAATCTTTTTATCGAGCAGTCATTCTCAATAGCTAACAATTTTTAAGAATAAATTGCAGGAATGATTCGTACAACCCCCATTGTTTTGTTCCCAAAAAACAGTGTGCCAGTTCAGGGTGCCGAATGTGGGTTAGAAACCGGGTTTTTTTACGGAAAGATGCGTTGTAGACCGCAGATTCAGTAAAAAACCCGGTTTCACCGGCCCCGATGCGATTTAGGCCCACTTTCGGCACCCTCCACTGTCACAATCGGTTTTTGCGTAATTTTGTGAACTTAAACATTCACTTTTTATATACAACAAAAGTGGTAATTGGAGTGGCGATCGCCAGTTCAACTTCGCCAAACTCCGAAAATTCGTAGTGTGACACGCTCGCTGGTGCGGAATGTGGGTTTAGGCAGTCCTGGACGCAGGCTTGCCAAAAAAACTCGCTCGATGGTTGTCGCGATCGAGCGTATATGACCAAATTACCTGAATCAACCTGGTTTTTGCCTCCAAGACTGTTAGGTTAACTTACTTTGCTGAACAATTTCGGTAAGGTGCGCCGAAGAACAACCTACCTTACCGCAATCAATCTGGCAATCAGGAGAATAGAGAACCCTGGCTAATCGGAAAAAGGTCGATCGGCTCAATCAGGAAGACAAACATCCGGAGGGCACAAACTGGCGAAATCCAAAGTTGTGACTTCCAGCGTATCCAACTCAACTCGCCGAATTAGATGATTGTTCGTATCAGCAACAAACAAGTGAGGCCCGATCGCGCTCAACCCTGAAGGTTCAAAAAATCGAGCCTTGAGACCTTTAGCATCAACCAAACCCGCTGTACCGTCTCCAATCATTGTTCTGCACGTACCGCCTCGGTGGTCGATCCGCTTAATTTTATGATTGTAAGTATCAGCAACCCAGAGGTAATTTTGAGCGTATTCAACACCCAAACAGTGCTGCAACCTTACCTGATCGGCGCGACCATCTTTATCCCCAAAACCAAACAATTCACCACTACCGCAAACAGTCCGCACCTTCGGGTCTTCATCAATACCAACAGCGCGAATCGAACTAACTTCGCTGTCAGCAACAAACAACTCCGATCGATCCGTAGCGAGGCCGCTGGGCTGAGAAAAAGCAGATTCTGAAAGATTCCCATCAACACAGGATTCTCGACCAATACCCGCATAAGTGCCGATCGTGCCAGTGTCTAACTGCATTTCCCAAATTTGGTGGGAACCCGCCATTGCAATAAAAAGTCTATTTCCAACTTTTTCTAAGTCCCAAGGCGAGTTCAATTTGGTTTCTAAACCCTTGCCGCTGCCCGGTGCAATTTCGTGACTTTGTTCGCCGGTACCAGCAACAGTTTCCACCCGTTGAGTCGTAAAATCAATCTTTCTGAGAGCATGATTTTCCGTATCAGCAACATAAAGAATTTGACTTTCTGCATCAAAAGCCATACCTTGAGGTGCAAAAAACTCCGCCTCTTCAAAGCCCCCATTAGTTAAACCGGGTTTGCCGGTACCGATGACGTGCAGCACCTCACCTTCGATGGTGCTGACAACAATCCTATTGTGTCCTGAATCGGCAATAAATAAGCAAGAACCGACTAAGTTTTGTATGACTGAATTAGCAGGCCCTGGCAATACAGTTTCATCTACATATTCATTTTCCTCAGTCATTTCGCCCAACAAGGCGACCTGTGGGTGAAGCTGTTTTGCCTCCGTTGCTGCGATCGCAAATGCCAGCACTTTACCGGGAAAAGCCAGCGGTGTCGATACAGGTTTGCGCTGTTTTTCTAAGCTAAAACGGAGTTCTTTAAAGTTGAGCCGATTTTTATCTTTGTATTCACCAATTAACTTGCCAACTAATTCGTCAATTGCTTCTCTATTGCCTTCACCGGAAACAAAGCCCACGACATAACTTTCAGGATCGATCACCATTAAAGTCGGCCAAGCGCGAACCGCGTAGCTTTGCCAAACTTTCATGCCGCTGTCTGCGATTACCGGATGTTCGATATCGTAGCGGAGGATAGCTTGGCGGATGTTTTCTACTTCTTTTTCGTTTTCAAATTTTGCCGAGTGAACGCCGATAACCGTGAGGGAATCTTTATATTTTTGTTCGAGGTATTTTAAGTCGGGCAGGACGTGCAAGCAGTTGATGCAGCAGTAAGTCCAGAAGTCGAGCAAGACGACCCGGCCTTTTAGAGATTCAATGGATAAAGGTTTTTCGGTGTTCAGCCAGGGGTAGTTTGCTGGGAATTCTGGTGCTCTGACGCGAGGCATGGCATCTCCTTGGGAGGGCGTGAATGATTTTTTTACTTCTTTAATTTAGCGGGAAGTTTCGCAGGATGGGGAAAAGGGGAGGTTAAACGAGGGCTTGTGGTACAGGTCGGAGTGCCTGTACCACAACAGGGGGGCCAGAGGTGATGGCAAACTGGTCCACTGATACCAATGTATACTTGATCTGGTATCCTAAACCTCATCTTGCCAAAGCACTTTCGGGTAAGACAGAATTGCACAAAGAGGTTTGGCAGGCGATCGATTACCTACGGCACTCTACGCGATCGAATTTCTGATGAAACGCTCATGGCGGAGGGTTGCGTGCATGGCGGTAAACCGCAGCACTTAAAATAGTAGATTTCCCCACGAAGGTTTCACTATTCTGTACTTTTGATACACATTCTGTCAGAACAGGAGTTCACAATGGCAAAAGCCCCAAAAATACCACCGGAACCAGAGATTACACACGAACAAAGAGAAGCCGCAGAAGCAGAAATTCGGGAAAAGCAAAAAACTGTTGACTATGACACAAAAGAATATCCAGTGGAAGTGCTTGTCCAGAAATATAGAGATGGGCTAGATGAAGACATCAGCGAGTTGTACATACCAGATTATCAACGAGACATGATTTGGGAAGAAAATCGACAGTCAAAATTTATTGAATCTATTTTTTTGGGACTACCAATACCCTATATTTTTGTTGCAGATTTGCGACCCAAGCAAGAAGATGATGAGGATGATTTAGCTCGGTTAGAAATTGTTGATGGAACCCAACGTATCCGTACTTTAGACAGATTTCTCAATAACGAGCTAAAGCTGTCTGAACTAGAAAAACTAAAAAATCTTAACAACTTCAAATTCAGGGATTTACCCCTGGCAAGACAGAGACGCTTTAACCGAGCTACCATTCGCATGATTGTGCTGACTGAGAAAGCTGATGAAGAAACCCGACGGGATATGTTTGAACGCATCAATACTGGTAGCGTCCAACTAAATGACATGGAGAAGCGTAGAGGCATATCTCCGGGCCCGTTTGTCGATCTTCTTGAAGAACTAGCCAAAACTCCCAAATTTATTAGGCGTTGCTGAACTAGGGTATGATGAAGTTGTCCTCCGAGCGTCAAAAATCACACACATTTAAAAGCAATATTATGC
>NZ_JAUBTB010000144.1:0-10979 GCF_036704965.1 Microcoleus sp. F10-B2
TCTAATGTCATATCACGCTATGGCAAACACTTCTCTAATCATAACGTACTCTGATCCTTTCCTTCAGGGCACTACCAAATATTTTAAATTGGGAACCCTCGGCTATGGGGGGATAGCCTGCTTACCTTGGGATGGCCGACCACCCAACAGCGCAGGAAGTAAACGCCGAACTGCGATTAAAGATAACTTTAGTAAAGTTTGGGTAAGTTTTACGAAGCAGAGAAATATGGTGCAAAATATTAAATAAACAGGAGTGGATATGACAAATCAACGAATAGCAGCAATTTTGCGCGCAGGTGAACCCGACGAAACTGTAACTGTTCAAGGCTGGGTTCGCACTAAGCGCGAATTGAAAGAATTTGCCTTTGTCGAAGTCAACGACGGTTCGGCGATGGCTAACTTGCAAGTAGTCATAAATTCCGATTTGCCAGACTTTGAAAATGTACTGAAACAACTGAATACAGGTGCATCTCTAGAAGTGTCGGGAGTGCTGGTAGCATCTCCGGCGAAGGGACAGCGAATTGAGTTGAAAGCGTCACAAGTACAAGTTTACGGCGATGCAGACCCGCAAACTTATCCGCTGCAAAAAAAGCGCCATTCCTTTGAATTTTTGCGGACAATCGCGCATTTGCGACCGCGCACAAACACCCACGGTGCTGTCTTTAGAGTCCGCAATGCTTGTTCGGCGGCGGTTCACCAATTTTTTCAAGAACGCGGTTTTTTGTGGGTTCACACTCCGATTATTGCTGCTAGCGACTGCGAAGGTGCGGGGGAAATGTTCGGCGTTACCAACTTTGATTTAAAGAACGTGCCGCGCACTGATTCGCAAGAAGTTGATTATGCTAAAGACTTTTTTGGAAAGCGCGCTTATTTAACAGTTAGCGGGCAGTTGGAAGCGGAAGTTATGGCGATGGCTTTCGGCAACGTTTACACTTTTGGCCCGACTTTTCGAGCGGAAAATTCTAATACTTCGCGGCATTTGGCGGAGTTTTGGATGATTGAACCGGAGATGGCTTTCTGCGATTTGCAGGGAGATATGGATTTGGCAGAGGCGTTTTTAAAGTACATTTTTAAATACGTTTTGGAGCATTGCCCGGAAGATATGGAGTTTTTCAACGAGCGCATTGACAAAACGGTTTTGGCTACTGCTCAAAATATCATTAACAATCAGTTCGAGCGGATTACTTATACCGAGGCGATCGCACTTTTGGAAAAAGCCGACAAAAAGTTTGATTTTCCGGTAAGTTGGGGCTTGGATTTGCAGTCGGAACACGAGCGCTATTTGGCTGAGGACTTGTTTAAAAAGCCGACAATTGTCAGCGATTATCCCGTCGGGATTAAAGCATTTTATATGCGTTTAAATGATGACGAGAAAACGGTGCGAGCAATGGATGTTTTGGCTCCTAATATTGGGGAAATTATCGGCGGTTCGCAGCGGGAAGAAAGGCTGGATGTGTTGGAGCGGCGCATGGAAGCCCAGGGTATGAATAAGGAGGAATTGTGGTGGTATTTGGATTTGCGCCGCTACGGTACTGTGCCTCACGCTGGCTTTGGTTTGGGGTTTGAGCGCTTAGTGCAGTTTATGACTGGAATGGGGAATATTCGGGATGTGATTCCGTTTCCGAGAGCGCCTTTGAGTATTGATTTTTAGTTGACGATTGTGGGGGAAAACGTAGGGACACGGCAATGCCGTATCCTTACCCGGAGGACACGGCAATGCCGTGTCCCTACTAAAATTTAAAATGGTATAAACTAATGGTTCTTCAAATCCCATCGAGTTCCAAAGCACCAACTGTCACCTGGGAAGCCTTACCAGCCGACTTTGTATTACCGGACGATCCCGTGGAAAATATTCAACAACCGCCCCTTGCGGCCGCTCTCACCGATGCTCTGGGAGCCGCTGGACTTATTGGGCCGATCGCCCTAATCGGTTCCAATTTTGGACTGGTAGCGACAGTAAATAAGCAGACTGTAGTCAAAGCACCGGATTGGTTTTACGCGCCGCAAGTGCATCGAGTCGCAGAGGGCACGATTCGCCGCAGTTACACGCCGAATCTGGAGGGGGCGCCGGTATCGGTGGTGATGGAGTTTTTGTCTAACGAAGATTACGCCGAACTGTCGGCGCGATCGACTCCTCCCTATGGCAAGCTCTACTTCTACGAGCAGATTTTGCAAGTGCCCACCTATGTTACCTACGATCCCTACGAGCCCAAGCTGGAAGTGCGGTATTTGCAAAATGGGGGTTATGCAGCGCAGACCGCTGATGCTGAGGGACGGGTGCGGATTCCCGAGTTAGATTTGTGGTTGGGGATTTGGTCGGGGGAACGGCTGGGGCAAACTATGAATTGGCTGCGCTGGTGGGATTCCCAGGGAAATTTGCTGCTGTGGAGTTCGGAACAGGCCCAACAGGAACGGCAGCGGGCAGAACAGGAACGCCAGCGGGCGGATGTATTGGCGGCAAAGTTGCGCGAGTTGGGTGTCGATCCCGATCGGCTGGCATGAAAGGGCGGGATGTTTGTGACACAAAAAGAGAGGAATAAAGTCATTACTACGAACCTTAAAATGGTTTGTAGTAATGACTTTATTCCTTATTATATCATGTCCGATCGATTAACCATAATATCCCGGTCGGGCGGGTTTTTGAGATTGTCAATTATTGGCAGGTATTGTTGGTGAGGGAAACCCCTAAAAAAATCGCGGTCGCTCGACCGGAGATGATATTACCGATTAAGTTGCCGAGGGAATTGTGATATCAACAGATTGCACTTTGACCGAGTTTCCCAAACTCGATAACGGCGGTTGAATTGCCTCCGTATTTCCCACTACTAATGTTATCAAATTCTCCGGTTTCAAGTAAGTCTTGGCTACGCGCTGCACGTCGGCAATTGTTGCTGCTTCGATGCTGCGGCGGTAGCGAAAAATGAAATCTTCGGGATAGCCGTAGTATTCATAGCGCATTAATCGCGACAAAGTTTGACTGGGATTTTCAAATTTGAAAATGAAAGAATTCAGGGTGGAATCTTTAGCATAAGCTAATTCTGCCGGGGTAATTGGTTCGGTGCGGATACGATCGATCTCGGCGCGAATTGCCTGGATAAACGGTACTGTTGCGTCCGATCGCGTTTGGCCTCCAGCGACAAACATCCCCGGATAGTCATATCTCGGACTCCAAGCCGCGTATACTGAATAAGCTAAGCCTTGGCGCGATCGCACATTATTAAACAAACGGCCGCCGAAACCGTTGAGAACCCCGTTCATTACGT
Source organism: Microcoleus sp. F10-B2 (assembly GCF_036704965.1). Classification (NCBI taxonomy): domain Bacteria; kingdom Bacillati; phylum Cyanobacteriota; class Cyanophyceae; order Oscillatoriales; family Microcoleaceae; genus Microcoleus; species Microcoleus sp. F10-B2. The sequence continues at coordinate 3,264 of NZ_JAUBTB010000144.1, forward strand.
CCAAAGCACCGTAATCTGGACTGCTGAGCATTCCGCCCAAATGTCCCATTTGCACGTAACTTTGGCTTAATTGCGGCTGATTTACCAAAAATATGCCGCCCCCATTTGCTGGCGATACGGTTGGTAGCGCAGGCACTTCTGCACTTTGAGCGGGTTGCCAGTTGCCGAATTTTTGCTCGACGAGCGATCGCATTTTAGCAGTATCAAAGTCGCCAGAAATACCCAAAATCATATTCTTGGGATGGAAATATTTCTGGTAGAAACTCACCACATCGTCGCGGGAAATATTGGCGAGGGTTTTGTATTCTACCGTGCGCGCGTAAGGACTGCGATCGCCGTAAATTAACTTGTCAAACTCGCGACCGGTAATATCGTTAGGATCGTCATTGCGGCGGGCGATCGCACCTTGAGTTTGATTCTTCGCTAAATCTAACTTTTCCTGAGCAAATATTGGCTCCCGAATCACTTCCGCAAATAAGTCAAACACGGGTTCCACATCTTCAGCTAAAGCACTAAAATTAGCGATGCCAGAACTAACATCAACCCCCGTTTCTACCGAAGCTGCTCGCTGTTCTAGCAACTGATTTAGTTCATCAGCCGTATGCCGGCTAGTGCCGCCAGTTCGCATCACTTCTCCCGTCAAACCTCCCAATCCAATTTTCTCGGCCGGTTCAAAACGCTGGCCCGTGCGAAATAGCGCCGTTCCCCCGACTAAGGGGAGTTCCCGGTCTTCCATCAGATACACCCGGATGCCATTTTTCAGCTCGAAGCGAGTGTATTGAGGCAGTTTAATTTCTGACAGCGGGGGAAATGTTAATTCGTCGTAGTGTTTGGGTGCCGCCGCAAAGGAAGGTAACAAATTAAACGTGCCCAGTGAAACAGTAAAAAAGCAAAGCGATAGCAGAAATAACTTTACTTTTTTCAGTTTCAATTTAGTCCTTTTCATTCTTTCTCCAATGTTTCCTAATTTGACAATTCGAGGCAGAGCCTCGCCGATATGCGTTCCCAGGCAGAGCCTGGAAACGAGTATTTCTTCCCTCTTCCTTCTTCCCTCTTCCCTCTTCCTTCTTCCGACTTCCGACTTCCATCGGACTGACATCCGTTACATCCGTCGAGCGAATCCGTTGCCGAACCTTCTTCTTACAGCGGCAAAAGCTTACCAATCGTGCGGTTTTCCGGGCGGAAAGTTGCCTGAGAGACACGCTGAATGTCAGCGGGAGTAACAGCCGCGATCGCATCTAATTCCTTGAACAAATTTCGCCACGAACCGGTTTTTACTTGATAATCCAGCAGGGAAAATGCCATGCCCATATTAGAATTGAGCGATCGCAACAAATCGGCTCTCGCCTGAGTTTTCACTCGATCCAATTCCAAATTAGAAACCGGCTCAGTTTTCAGGCGATCGATTTCCTTGCTCAAAGCGGAGGCTACTTCATCAACCGTGCGGCCCGGAGCAGTTTGAGCGTAAAATAACATCAAATTCGGATACTTGTCCCCCGGATAACCGCTGAAACCTTGAGCCGCGAGCGCCAATTGCTGTTGTTCTACCAAAGATTTGTAAAGCCGAGAAGTGCGGCCATCGCTGAGCAAAGAACCAATCATTTCATAAATCGCATTGTCGGGATGATTCATCGCCGGCCGGTGGTATCCTTCCAAATACCAAGGTTGAGTTTTTAATTGCAGCGTGACTTCCTGAGTTTGCGTTTGGGGAGGTTCGACAATCTGCAATTCTGGAGGCGCTGGTGAAGCCTTGTAACGGCCGAAATAAATTTGAGCGAGTCGCTTCACCTCCGAAGATTTCACGTCTCCTACCACCGCCACAGTCAGCTTGCTGGGGACGTAGTGAGTCTCGAAAAACTTCTGCACGTCGCTGCGGCTGAGGTTTTGAATGTCTTCAGTGTAGCCAATTACGGGGCGGCGGTAGGGATGAACAGAGAAAGCTTTGTTGGCAAAAACTTCTACCATTTGTCCGATCGGAGAATTCTCGGTTCGCAGCCTGCGCTCTTCTAAAATTACCTGTTTTTCCTTGTAAAATTCCCGAAATACTGGTTCGAGAAATCGCTCGGATTCCAGCGACATCCACATTTCTAACTTATTAGCTGGCAGGCTGTAAAAATACATTGTGGCGTCGGTAGAAGTAGCGGCATTTAGTCCGACTCCGCCGGCTTGTTCGACTATTTTGCCCAGTTCGTTGCGCTTGACAAATTGCGAAGCTTCCGCTTCAACTTTGTCGAATTCTGCTTTTAATGTGGCGACTTCTTCAGTTTTGCCGCTGGCCTTGGCTGCTTGCATTTGCTCGAAGAGTTGGTCTTGTTTTTCTAGCAGCGGCTTTTCGGCTTGGTAGTCGGTAGTGCCGATTTTTGGCGTGCCTTTGAAGGCTAAATGTTCGAGATAGTGAGCGACACCTGTTTGACCGTCGGGTTCGTTTGCGCCGCCGACATCGGCGTAAATCAGAAACGATGCTACGGGTGCTCTCGGTCTTTCGAGCACGATGAATGTCATGCCGTTGTCGAGCTTAAATTCGCTGACTTGCTTGATTACTCGATCGAGCGACGGTTGAACAGAGACTGCTTGGGAGCCGCTAGCGGGGTTGGGGCGGGCGAGGGCGATTTCGGGAGAAATGCCCCACCACAGCAGAACAGCGGCCAGCACGAAGGCGATGAATCGAGTTTGGCTCGCGGGCGATTCCCTACGGGATAGCTTCGCTTCACGGGGTTTTTGGAACTGCGGGGTCATTCGATTTTAGATTTTAGAATTGAGATTTTGGATTGTCAAACAAAAAATGTTTGTGCTCGGCGGCCAGAGATTCTTTTTTAAGGATAAAGATTTTTGGAGGCATAAGCGATCTGTTGCGCCCCAGATGTTAGGCTGATACAGCAAATCTCACAAAGGGTCATGGGATTTGAGATTTGAGATTTGAGATTTTGGATTGTCAAACGGCAAGAAGTTTATGCCGAATAACAAGAGATGCTTTTTAAGCATAAAGATTTTTGGGGGCATAAGCGATCTGTTGCGTCACTTCCAGTTTAAGATTAAAGTCACGCACAAATTAAAACTTAACATAATTTAGTTTTTCAGTCCCGCTCCCGTAGATCTAAGCCGCAAATTACCGATTGCAAAGCCATGCGAATTTTTAATCAGTCTCCTCCTTCTGAAACAGAAACCAAGAAGCGGATTTTACAAGCCGCTCAGCGGTTGTTTGCCCGCAGCGGATACGACGGCACGACAACTCGCGATTTAGCAGCGGCGGCGGGGGTGGCGGAGGGTACGCTATTTCGGCATTTTGATAATAAAAAAGCGATTTTGATTGAGGTGGCGACGGAAGGATGGGTGGAGTTGCTGACGGATTTGCTGACTGAATTAAGCGAGATGGGGAGTTACAAAGCAGTGGCTCAGGTGATGCGGCGGCGGATGCTGAATATCCGCGAGAATAGCGACATGATGCGGGTGTGTTTTTTGGAGGCGCAATTTCACCCGGATTTGCGCGATCGAATTCAGTTGGAAGTCATCGGAAAAATGACCAATGTGGCTGAGGCTTTTTTTGAAACAGCGATGGAAAAAGGAGTTTATCGGAAGATGAATCCGAAGATTGTCGCTCAGGTGTTTTTGGGAATGTTTGCAGTCGCGGGTTTCAGTCAAAATACGATTATGGAGCCGAATGCTTCACCCCAGCAAATGCAGGAAATGGCTGAAGGACTCGCAGATATTTTTTTGAATGGGGTTTTAATTAAAGATGAATAATTAGGGCAACAGGGAAAACTTGTTATGAGCAAAGTTTTGCACTATTCTATTCGGCCGCTAACGCAGGAAGACGAGCCTTTTTTGTGGCAAATGCTGTATGAAGCGGCGCACATGGCAGAAGAAGGTGAATCAACGGTGCAAGCTGTTGTCAATCATCCTTTAATTGCGAAATATGTCCAGAATTGGGGACGTGCAAGCGATTTGGGCTTTGCAGCGATCGAATTGAACGGCAGCCAGCCAGTAGGAGCAGCCTGGCTGCGTTTGTTTACAGAGGATGACAAGGGCTTTGGCTGGGTTGACGATACTACCCCGGAATTGGCGATTGCCGTGCTTCCAGAATATACAAATCAGGGTGTAGGAACGCAGTTGCTGACTCGTTTGCTGTCAGCCGCAAAAGCATCTTATCGATCGGTATCCCTGAGTGTCAGAAGCTCGAATCGAGCCCTGAGTTTGTACGAGCGATCGGGATTTAAAGTAATTGAGGGAAGCGAGACAATCAACCGCACAGGAGGGACATCATTCACCATGAAAGTGGATTTTGATTGAGTGAATTATTACTCTATAAATTCGTACATTTGCTGTACCCAATTCTCCCGGTTTTTCTGCCATTCATCCGTCACTACTTCCCAAGTTGTATTGCTTTCAAGTTCCAGTAATAGACTTGATACTTCTTCCAGCGTCGCTGCTATATGACATTCTTCTACCCAACTTTCACGGATCATTTTCCAGAGACTTTGTACCGCTTCTCGCTGAAAATTTGATTCTAATTCAACTAGCAATTTGGCTAGGTGTTTTTGGTCAATTGCTGCTGACACCTCGCTCATCCAAAAGTCGCGACGTTCTTTCCATTCTTCGATCACTGCTTCCCATGTGAGGTTGCTTTCAAACTCTAACAGTAACTGGTTCAACTCTACCATATTAAATGTTTTTTTTGCAGTTTGTGCTAAAATTATACAGAAGTTTTTAAGTAAGAGTGTAACTTTTTTAACAGATTGCGGTCGGAGTGAAACTAAAGATTATATCTGTGAATAATGAGTTCTGAATTTACGTTAGATATGCTACACATTCCCAGCGGTTGGCAGCGGGGGGAAGGTGACTGGACAGGAGTGGCGGCGGCTATTGCTAGAGGGGAAACTGTAGAAGTAATTCAAGAAGTTGGTTCTACTTTGTGGCAAAACAGTCTGCCCGAAAAACATTCTTTGTATTGGGAGGGTGAAAATCTATCAACTATCAAAGCCCGAATTTGGATTAGTTTCACGCAGAGAAGATTTTCGCCGGAATCTGCTTTGCCAAAGGTTCAGTGGCATCCAAGAGTGTTGTGGATAGGGATAGGTTGCGAACGCGGAACCCACAAAGAATTAATCGAAACTGCGATTAAACAAGTATGCCGTGCCTATCATTTAGCGGAAAGTGCGATCGCAGGTATTGCTACAATAGACACTAAATCAGGTGAAGTCGGCTTGTTAGAACTTTGTCAAGAGCGAAATTGGCCGTTAAAAACCTTTGCGGCTGACATTTTAAGTTCCGTAGAAGTCCCCAATCCTTCAAATATTGCAGTCAAAGAAGTCGGGACGCCCAGTGTAGCAGAAGCAGCAGCACTTTGTGCGATCGAACTGATATCTTCTACCATGCTCGAGAACAGGCAAGATGCCTGTTCCACAATTCTCAACAACAGGCAAGATGCCTGTGAAGCGAAGAGTGAATCTGCTTGTGGGGTGGGCATCCAGCCCGCCCGTGAAAGGCTTTTAGTCCCTAAAAAAATATTTCGCGCTAAAAATCCCCCCCTTTTACAAGGAGGGGTTAGGGCGGGTTCTGCTGTAACAGTAGCGGTTGCAGTTTGCCCGATCGAGTATCTGGGATAATCTATTACTGAGACAAAGTATTGGCATTCACAAATCGACCGATTAACCCAGAAACGAATGACAACACAATCGAACCAAACAAAGCCGGCCAAAAACCGCTAACCGCAAAGCCGATATTGAACGCACCCGCCAACCACGAAGCCAGGGAAAGCGAAATTGCATTCACAACAAACAAAAACAAACCTAAAGTAATAATGCTCAAAGGCAGCGTCAGCAAAGTAATAATCGGTCTGACAACCGCGTTCACCAATCCGATAACAACAGCAGCCAGCATCGCCGCCGGAAAGCTCACCACCGAAATACCTGGTACAATGTTAGCGGTAACGATCAGCGAAACCGCTGCTACTATCCAAGTTAAGAAAAAACTTAGCATATCTTTTTTTCCATCTCCATCACTCTTAATTAAGATTGTAACTGTTTAGTCGATCGACCAAAGTTCGGGATACACTACGAAATACCCACCTTCCGAGAATATCAGACTTATGAAACTCCGGCAACTAGCAGCATTCCTCTTGGCGCTAACTATCTTCATCCAGCAGCAGCCAGCCCAGGCTCAATCTAAATATTACGCTCCTCCGCTGTCCTTTAGCAACGCCGAACTGACAAGACGCGATTTTTCCGGTCAAATGCTGCGGGCCGCTGAGTTTTCTAACGCTAATATGGACTTGACTAATTTTTCTAATGCCGATTTGCGGGGAGCAATTATGAGCGCTTCGGTGATGACTCAGGCTAATTTGCACGGCGCAAATTTAACTAATGCAATGATAGATCAAGTTAAATTTACTAATGCCGATTTAAGTGATGCCATTTTAGCAGAAACGATTTTGCTGCGTTCTACTTTTGACGGAGTTGATATCACCGGCGCTGACTTTACTGACGCAATTATGGACGGAGCACAAGTTAAAGAATTGTGTACAAAAGCCACCGGAATTAATTCTCAAACAGGGATTTCTACTCGCGATTCCTTGGGATGCCGCTGATTTATTTGATCATTACCTAATTTCAATTTCTGGAATATTGATAGGGGTGGGCTTCTAGCCCTTGTCATTACCCACATTTTTCAACCCACATTTTCAAAAGTGTTGGGCTGCTAATTGGAGTGCCCAACACATATCTGGCAATCTTGTCCAACCACGCCATAACGTCTGCCAGCCTTGATTCCCATCCGATTTTGTGCCAATAAAACCACCCAAGCGAGCTGCAGATTTCCCAAATTCAGACCCTCGTCAATTGCTCCTTAAACAAGCCTCGGCGGGCCGAAAGGACTTTTAACATATAATTAGGGACGAATTGACGAGCGTCTGCTGCTCCATCCATACGACTAGCAGTACGTAACTGCAATAACCTGACAGCTACAACTGCCAAAAATCCTAGCAATCTCAGCAGTCCGTCTCCAGTCTCCAATTGCCGTTGTTCAATCCCACAACCGCTTTTGAGACACTTATGATACTCTTCGATTACCCAGCCTGTAGCATACCAATCCAATTGTTCTTTTGCTGCTGCCGCATCTGTCACAGCAACAGTGGTAAATAGAATCCATTCCAATCCCTCTGAACTATCCTCCCGGACTTCCCAATAACGAATGCACCATCCACTAATCGTTAGTTCTTTACGTTCAGGGCCGCTGGTTGGTGGTTTGAGGGTGATTGCTTCCCTGGCTATTTGCCAATACGGTTTACTTAAGGATTGGGAGGCTTTAAGATATCAAAAACAGGAGGATTAATTTTTATTCCAGTACCTCTGTGTTTAATTTTTTTAGATTTAAATTTTGCAACAGTTTTTTTGACAACTATTGGGTTGTTTCTCGCTCACTCTTTGCGGTAAACTTGCATTAAGTATCTCCAAATTCAACCAAGTTTAAAAAAGGGGATTTCTTGTGGTTCTAATCGCTGAATTTTTGGGACAGCACGACGAATAACTCGTAATGTACCCGTGAAAGAAATACTTAATGGGGAAATTTCTGTACTATGCGCTGTTTGACCAATTAACGATCGCACAGCCCAATGTCCTAATACAGCAATCCTAAATCATTTGCATAAGTAGTCAGACAGAATTAATTACACAAATACATAGTAGAATGATATTTGCGGCAAAATTATGAGTTAATTACAGT